>CAZFAI010000008.1:0-24513 GCA_964516555.1 uncultured Gammaproteobacteria bacterium | reverse complement strand
AAAATGCATTAAATTCTCTTGGTATAACAAAACTCAGAATTAAATCTGAAAATACCGACCTTAAAGTTGGAATTAACAACAATTTTAGATGGCTAGGAGGCGATGGTCGCAATATACCTAGCTTTGAAATATTTATATCTCCTGATTGGAGATTAACGGAGGGACACGTTTCTTTTGACCTTCCTTTATATCGCTATGGACATTTAATCCAAGGTATATATTTGGAGTTCAAAAAAGGCATAATATCCACTCTTAAAGCCGAAAAAGGCCAGAAAGTTCTTGAGGAAATGATAAAAGTTAAAAACGGCAACAAATTAGGTGAATTCTCACTCACCGATAAAAGACTCTCCCGAATTGATAAATTTATGGCAGAAACTCTTTTTGATGAGAATTATGGTGGACAACATGGCAATTTTCATATCGCACTTGGTTCAGCATACAAAGAATCTTTTTCTCAGGATCTTTCCAAAATGAGCAATAAACAATGGAAGGAGGCTGGTCTTAATCAGTCCGTAATCCATACCGATATTGTATCTACAAAAAAAAGTCAGGTAACAGCAGTTCTACCTGGCGGGAAAGAACTAATTATTTACGAAGATGGAAAATTTCTTTTATAGAAAAATAGTTAAAATACAGTAAGATTTGAATTTTTAGTCAGAAAAATTATATAATTAATTATTAATATTTAATTTAATCACAGATGCCAAACGCCTACCATGCAGATATAGAAAAAGAAACTCTTCAGAATGAGAACTTTAGAAAAGTATTATTTACAGCCCCACATAGTCAACTAGTGGTAATGTGTCTCCAGCCCGGTGAAGATATTGGTTCAGAAGTTCACCACGACCACGACCAATTTTTCCGCATAGAACAGGGGAGTGGTATGGCAGAAATCGACGGTCAGGAATATCAACTTATTGACGACACCGTCGTTATTGTTCCCGCTGGCCAAGAGCACAATATAACAAACACCTCAGAATCTGAAAAAATGAAGCTTTACACTATCTATTCTCCTCCTGAACACCCCGAAGGTACTATCCACCAAACCAAGGCAGAAGCGATGGAAGCAGAGCATTAAAAAATATTTAATGTATCAATAAAGGATTGTAATCTTTCTATCGGGATTGCAAAGCCAACATTTTGGCCGGATATCAGTAGTGCAGTATTTATCCCGACTACTTCTCCCAAAGTATTTAGTAAAGGACCTCCTGAATTTCCCGGATTTACGGCAGCGTCGGTTTGGATCATTCCACTCAGTATCTCAACACCACCGTTTCTTGAACTGGTAGTGATTTCTCTGTCAAGACCGGACACCACACCCGTGGTAACAGAATTAGTCAAAGTACCAAATACTGTTCCGATTGCAATTACTCTTTGACCCAAAACAAGTGTAGCTGGTTCGGAAAAATTTAATTGTCTCAACCCGTTTCCATCTATTTTAATTATTGCCAAATCATTGTTAGTATCACGGTATATTTCACTTGCTTCATAAACATTTTGATCGAAAAGCCTAACACTTATTTCATTATTACTGCCGACTACGTGTCTGTTTGTAGCAATATAACCGTTTTCGTTAATCACAAATCCCGTTCCCACTTCTCGACTGCCTTCTCCGAATCCAAAAATACCTCCCCTTTCTTCTTGCATAACTGTCACCACCGAAGGTAAAGATCTTTCTACTATCTCAGCGATGGAAGCATCTTCCATAAACTCGGGTAGCTGATTTCCGCCTCCGCTTTCCACCTCTTCTCTTCTATTTGAAAAAAAGTCCGGTACCCTTTCCGGATATTCCAGTGCAAATTGTGTTCCGGAAAGAAAGATAAACAAAGCCGCTCCCACACCAAGAAAAAAGGTCTGCAAAAAGTTTAATTTCATAATTAAATATTATTCCTTGTAACTGCTTTATTTATTACAACCCGGTAAGAATTAGCTAATAATTTTTAGATTTATTGTTTTGTTAAACTTCTCGATAACACCCTTGGGTCCAGCCACAATACTATCGGATTTTACATTCCACTCTTTCCCATTAAAATCAACTACGATTCCGCCCGCTTCTCGAACAAGGCTCGTTCCGGCCACGCAATCAGTAATATTATTAGTTTCCATAAAAAACAAATCCAACTTTCCACTAGCAACAGCTGCCATATTCAAAACCGGGGAACCGACAATTTTTATCGTCTCTGTAAAATCCAACACATTTTCAATTTGTTTAATAAACTGACTTTTTTTATTTTTAAAATAATCCGTACCTATCCGTAAGTTATTAATATCAATATTTTTGGATACTTCAACTGCCTTACCGTTCATCCAGGACCCACTGCGGATTTTTGAAGAAAACATTTGTTCATGGATGGGGTCATAAATTACACCCAATACAGGGTTCTTTTTGTAAATCAATCCAATCGAAATTGCCATTAAAGGCGGATAGCTTGATACATTTTCTTTTCCATCAATTGGATCAACTACCCACTGCAGTTCTTCCTTGGTAATACTTCCTTCAATAGCATCGCTAAAAATATTGCATTTATAGACGTCCTCAAGAGAATACTTAAGCATTTTGTCGATAATTTTATTTGTATCACTGACTATTCCTTCGTTGTTTTCATAGCTATTAATCACCTTGCTTTCATAGTTTCTTCTCAGGATGCTTCCAGCCTTCATGGCAATCGATTCAACTTCGTCAACTGATATCTCTGGGACATTTAAAAACTTTGTCTTTAAACCTTGTACCATTTGAATACATTCTGCCCTCTTAGCATGTCAATATAGTAATAACTTAGTAAGGTATTCGTAAGTTATATCCACGCCAACTCCTAATGATTTAGATCGATTTCTCTCTTGAAATATTTAAAAAGATATTTGTGTATAATTTACCAATGCAGAATAAATATATTTCACTACTAATAATCTTTATTCTCTTTATCGGGGGATTCTTCTTGTTTTCAGTTGATTCTGACAAACTTATAGAAGATGATAATTTAAATATTCAAGGAGTAGAACAAAATATGGAAAACCTAATAATTGAAGACTTAGAGGTCGGTGAAGGCAAAGAAGTTAAACAAAACGACACTGTGGTCATTCACTACAACGGAACACTGCAGGACGGGACAAAATTTGATAGCTCAATTGATCGGGGACAGCCATTTGAAACCCAAATTGGCGTTGGCATGGTAATTCCTGGTTGGGATCAGGGAGTATTAGGTATGAAAATCGGCGGTAAAAGAAAATTAGTAGTTCCACCTGAATTAGCATACGGTGAACAAGGTGCCGGAGAAGTCATACCACCTAATTCCACCCTCATTTTTGAACTTGAATTGCTTGATATCAAGTAAAGGACTTTTAAATATCTTTTTCAGTTTCTACCTCAATTCCCTGTCTTTTACACATTTCAGCAAAAATTCCATCGCCTTCAATAACCGTGCCACTAAAGGTTCCATCATATATTTCCCCGCTGCCGCAGGTGGGTGATTTAGATTTTAATATTGCTTTTTTGGCACCGACTAAATTTGCCAATTTTATTGCCTCTTTTGCACCTTCAACAAACTCATTCGTAAAATCGGTTCCGTCCAACCCGACGATCCTTCCGTCTCTTTTCTCAGCTGCCGGCCTTGGAGTTGGCAGTCCTCCTAGCTGTTCCGGGCAAACCGGTATTGCCCCACCTTCCGAAACCAATTGAATCACTCTCTCACACGGTTTGGCACTGCCGTCATACCTGCAAGGTATACCGGCTAGACACGCACTGACAACAATCATTTCCCTATTCATTATTTGAAGGATTATACATATTTTTATTAAAAAAATATAGAAAATCAAAAACTAACTAATTATCTTGCCCAGAAAGCTGGCAAAACGATGACGCCGGCATGACAATACTAAAAATATGCGATCTCTTGTCCCTTTAATCAAAAAAATCTGTTGCCTTTTATACATAGTGATATAATCAACCAATTTTAATATATTACTTTTTTAAAAATGACTAATTTCAAAGAAATGTTAAATGAAGCAAGGCGCCAACAAGCCAATAATGACTCAGCTCTAGAACTACGAAGACAACAAGAAGAAGCCCAAAAAATACAGGACGAAGCAAGGCTAAAACAGCTAGTAGAAGAATCAAATAATAGACTAAAAAGTGATCCTAGATACATAGCTCTGGCTGCTCTCTTAGAAAATCCAGACTTAAATGCTGCTTTAGAGGCTATCTGGGACACATGGAAATTTGAAGAAGATTTAGAAGTAACAAGAAGAGGATTTTGGGGTAATACAATTAAAGAAACCAAAAAACAAAAACCCAAGCTCAATCCGTATATTCAATATCCGGAAGTAACCACAGAAATGTTTGTGGATCCTGACAATCAATATGGTCCCCGATTGCTAACAATGGAACAATCAAGTAAGGCAATAGATAAAGCACTATCAAACGGCATAAGTTTGGTATTTCAAGGCGGGAGCCATCCTGAAACACATTCAGAAACTTCAGGAGATGATACGATAAACGTAACAAGTCAATACCCAAATAGGTTTGGGCTAAGCTTTAGATATGATGAAAAAGGTGAGATTAGAATATTTGATTTTGTTAAGGAAACTCTTTGGGGAAGAATGAGAAGAAGTAGTGATCAAGGTTTAAGCCTAAACGAAACTTTACAAAAAATTTCGATTGGAGTTGCCGAAGCCAGATCTGGCCAAGCTTTTGTAAAAGGTCTTTTAGGATATTAACAAAATCACTTTTCCGAATTCTAGTGAGTCCTCTGTCCTGTTTTTGGAACACCTTCTAGCTAGTCTAGTGTTCCTTAACGAAAAACTAGTCAAGTTAAGCTAAATTACCTATATTTAGGCATAATATGCCATCGTTCGCTTGACAAGTCTGACGTTCTGAGTTAAAATACAGAATCACGATGAGAGGACTACCAAAGGGTAACGTTGTTTCCCGAGGGAATGCCTCTCTTTTTTTATCTCTTTTTCAACTGTAATTTCTCTTTTAACAAAGAAACGGGAAGTATAAAACTGGCATATTTTCTCAAAAGTGACGAAAACCTCGAATTGGGAACGATTACTTTAAGTAGTCTACCTTCCTTCTCTAGATACTCTACCAAACAGAAAAAATCGCCGTCACCACTTACCACAATCGCTTTTGCATAATTAGGTAGCTGGATCATTGTATGTAAAACCAACTCGGCATCCACATTACCTTTGTAAGTCTTCTTGCCATGGTCAACAATTTCCAAAACCGGCTTGAATATCAGCAAATATCCATATTCCTGTAGTTGTTGGTAAAGATGCGAATTCCCTTGAACAAAACCAATAAACAAGTATGCCTTCGTGACATTGTATTTTGTTCTTAAGTAATTTCGGAATTTTTTAAAATCTAAAGTCCAACCACTGTTCTTTGTACCCAAATTTAAGTTTTGGCTATCTATAAATGCGTAAACAACTTCTTTTTTCATTTATCCTCCTTTGTGTTTTTTTCTTCCCAGTCAGAAATAGCGTCTATAAGGGTTATTTTAAGTTCTCGGGTAATTGGTCTGGATGACCTAAAAGTAAACGTCCAGCCGTCTCCTTTATCTGAAAAAACATTCTCAGGAGCATTGCCAGTAGTCAACGAGTCTATTTCTTTGGGTGCTGGAAGCAATTCGGAGCTAGTTGAATTAGATTCCGAGCTTACCGTAGTGTCCATTTCAGTGTCTTGTGAATTTACGACTCCGTTTACCAAAATACCAGCAAACTGCAACGTATCTTTGAAAATCGTTGACACGTCTTTGGCGTAAGAAGCACCTACACCTTTGCGTGTAATAATATTTTCCAGTAATCCAGGCAATGATTGTCCCTTATAAGTTTCCACCAATGATAAAAATAACTTTGGATTCACTGCTGCTTTTTTTAAAGCAATACTCTTTTCTAATTCTTCAGTAGGATGAATGATACTGTTCGACAACAAACTTAAGGAATAGGTATTGCCGTTTCTGTCAATTAATCCGTACTGAACCAATGCTGCAACGGCTCTAGCTGAAGCTCCATTTAACCCACTATACCCCATCCCCTTAGCGGCATCTTCCCGTGAATATGGACCCTTACCTAAACCTTGATACAAGGAAACCAGTCGATTTACAGCTGATTCAAGGTTAAAAATCGGATACGCAACACTTCTTTCTTTTGTTTTTTTCAAAGCATTTTTGTTTTTCATAATTACAGGATAGCAAGAAGACTAAAACGTGTCAATAGAGACTTCTAATATATCTAACAGCCTTGTGTAATAAGTTAATATAAAAGTCCTGATGTGGTTAAAACGAAACATATATCAAGAAATAATTGCAATCAATGAATACAACAAGACTCAGCCCACAGGGCTTGGAACTCTTATAGCTTCAGAAAAAGAGAGGCTCACTAATCAACAAAATTTATTTAGCTTCAAAAACCTACTTTGTGACCCCACGGGGAATCGAACCCCGGTTGACGGAATGAGAATCCGCCGTCCTAACCGCTAGACGATGGGGCCTCCTTTACTTACGCAAGAATTATCTCATAACAACTATTTCATTTCTAGTTTGTTAAGTTACTAGCAGCCGTAAATATGTTGTAAAATCTATCTACATGAATATCAAGGGAAACTACTATTTGAAATTAATTCTGCTGACATTCCTATCTTCCCTGTTTTTCTGGCTTATATTTTATTTCAATCTTCCCCGATTTATTGGCTTTCCGGAGACCACCCTGGAAACAATTTATACAAACTATGACGGCCCTAACTACATTGTGATCAGCAAATGTGGCTACAACAAAGAATGTATTAGTCAAAATTTTTCACTTCCTCTACCTCTTGAATATTATCCTGCTCACTTTCCGGGATACCCACTAATCATCAGCTTGTTCTCATTTTTTACCACCGGAACTAAGTCCATGCTTCTGGCAACACTTTCGGGCTCCATTTTCCTTACAATATTTGCTTTCAAGTTTTTTAAACTTTTTATAAAAGAAGAAAAGGCTTATTTTCTAGCCCTACTGCTGTTAGTGTTTCCCGCCCGTCTGTTTGTTTTGCGCCAAATCGGTGCGCCTGAGACTTGGTTTATCGGTTCAATACTTGCTTCCGTTTATTTTTTTAAAACCAAAAAATATATATTTTCAGCAATTTTTGCCGCCCTATCTCAGTTTATAAAGAGTCCCGGCGCACTGCTTGCCATTTCTTATTTAATTCTCGCTCTTTTTGAGTTAAAAAATAAATTCTCCTTCAAAAGAATACTATCCAAATATTATGTCTTTCTTCTAATACCCCTTTCAGTTATTCTCATATTTCTTTATTATCAAGCACAAACGGGTAACTTTTTGGCTTACTTCCAAAGCGGCGACAATCATCACCTTTATTCTTTACCCTACATGGTGTTTGTAAGCAACTTATCCTGGATCGGTAGTATCTGGCTCGAAGAAATAATTTATATCTATCTTTTAGTATTTTTTGGAATATATCGCCTTTACAAAAAACACAATTTCGACATAGTAACAATATTTCCGCTTGTTTTCACCTTGGCTACGATATTCGTCGGCCATCGGGATATCAGTCGCTATCTTTCTCCGGTTTATCCCTTTGTTCTCCTCTCTTATTCAAAAGTTCTCACCAATAAAACCGCCAAGGTATTTTTCTTGCTCCTACTACCTGCAATATTCCTATATGCTATTAATTTTGTTATTGGCAACACCACTCCTGTCGCTGATTGGTCACCCTATCTTTAATTACTATGTTCGAAAATATCGATCCTCTCATTTCTAAACACGTCGGCAATTATAGTAAACATTTATCCTCAGGCAAAGAAATTGCACTCTCTGATATTGTTTCTACCTTTATCGAACTCAATCCCATCCTTCACCCGAATCCTAACGATAACTTATTAAATTTAGACGCTCTTTCCTATGCCTTAAAACGCCTTCCTGATGAAATATTTGATGTTAGCAAAATACTCTTGGTTCAAAGCTATTCAGACATAGAAGCCGTCGGCTTCAACATTCAAAACTGGAAGGCAACAGAGTCTCAAAGCCGTCGTCGCTTAACTTACATTAATTCATCGGGCAACACTCTGGCTTCACTGATTTCTTCTGATTCCGATATTCACGACCTTGTCAATTGCCTGATCTCTTTTCATATTGAACGTCAGAAAATTAAGACAAAAATTGGTAATAAATTAGGAAAACTAATCGAAAATGAAGACTTCCGGATTTTAGATCTGGACATAAATTCCTGGAAAAAACTAAAGATTCTTCTTGGTAAGGAATGGGGTCACAAACTTCAAATGGCATCTAGCAATATTGAGCTTAATTTAAAGATGTATGGTCGAAACCCACCTCTCTATCAGAAAAATACGCAAGTTTGGATCGACAATTTAAAATATAACTCCATGACTCTGGGTTGGCAAAATTCTCCGATTTATCTGGTATCCAGTAACTCCCACAGCCTTGTCAACGTAATTGGAGGATATATTAATAGCTATCAAACCTATATATTTGATTTTATTAGCCGTCAACGTCCTGATCTTTATCAGCGTTGGTTTGACATCAAAAGTAAACACGGATTCTCCAGGGTAAACGACTTTTTGTATTATGTTGCGGGTATTTACATTAAATCTAATCCTGAATTTCTCCACAATAAACTTGAATATGACGCCTCCCTGGGGATAAAAAATGTTAAATCCACCGACGCCTTTCAATCAAACACACAAATTATCCCGATAAGTACCATCGCAACATCTCCCAATCCAGATAATAATCTAAAAATTCCTGACAAGAATCTAATTTCCCAAAGCGATGCTTATATAGTAAACATTGAATATCCTCTTGGTTATGCTGCCTACTATCTCATGAATCAGTTCCTCAAAACTTTTACTAAATTAATGGGTGTTTATATTATCGGCAAAGCAGCAGTTCTTTCTGGCTCTGTTGGAGACATCCTTATCCCTACTTATGTTTATGATGAAATAGCAAACAGTACTTTTAAATTCAAAAATATATTTTCTGAAAGTTTTAATTTCGAAACTTATATTAGCCAGATATATCATGGTCAAAAATCAGCATCAGTTCTGGGTACCTATCTTGAAACCAAAAATCTTATCGAAAGGTATTCAAAAGACGGCATCAACATTGTTGAAATGGAATCAGGACCTTTCCTAAGATCTCTGACCGAACATTATTTTCTAAAAGATGAGTCTCTCCCGCCTGATATACTTTATACTTTAGAAAATATTCCCCTTGATTTCGGGATTATTAACTATGCCTCGGATAATCCTCTTGTTCAAAACCTAACCAAAGAAAAAATTGCCCTGGAAGGAGTTGAACCGACATATCTGGCTTCTCTGGCTACAATTCAACAAATTATAAACAGTGAAACTAAGCGCCTTTCTCACAAAAAGGCTTACTGATTTATTACCAACTCCACTACAAAACATAAATATAATTTCTTATAAATAATTTATGGCAGTACTTGTGGTTGGTTTCTATGATGACCATAATTTCGTTTACAATTCTATTACTAACCTAAAAAATTCTGGTTACTTTGACAAAATTTCACTAATCGGCAGGGAAGTTATTAACTCTCAAGCTTCTAGAAGACTTGAAGATGAAATTATCACCACGCCAATTATCGACCAGCCTTACTATGGATCCTTATTCGCCTCTGTTGGTAAATCTTTAGGGAAAGTTAAATTTGTTGATTTTCATGAAATTGGAAAAGTAATCTTTGGTGGCAACTTGACTGATGCACTAGTTTCCAACTTACCAGATGGGAATAATTATCCGGAATTACTGGTTAAATCAATGGAATCTCTAGAAATACCTCACAATAAGGCCACCTTTTATTTCAATAGTATTAGGGATGGCTTGGTTCTTTTGGTTGTTAATACGTCTCCTTCAAAAGAGTCTGAAGTAGTTGAGTTGTTGCAGGAGACGGGTGTTCTGGCAACAGATATCACTACTGCCAATATTGATCTTGAATCAAATATCTAACCCAAACAAAACCCAAAGACTTTTTGATAAAATAGTACTTGTGCCGTTTTCAATAAAAACCGATTATGCTCCGTCAGGAGATCAGCCCAAAGCTATACGTCAACTCGTAGACAACTATAATAACGGCAAAAATAAACAAACACTCCTTGGTGTTACCGGCTCAGGTAAAACCTTTACTATAGCTAATTTTATTCAACAAACCCAATTACCAACTTTAATCATATCTCACAATAAAACTCTCGCCGGCCAGCTATATCAGGAGTTCAAAGAATTATTCCCGGAGAACAAAGTGTCTTACTTTGTTTCTTATTATGACTTTTATCAGCCCGAAGCCTATATACCAGCCACTGATACCTATATAGCCAAAGAAGTAGAGATCAACGACCTGATAGACAAACTAAGACTGGAAGCCTCTTCTAATTTATTCTCTGGTAGCGATAATATCGTAATTGCTTCAGTCAGCTGTATTTATAATATCGGCGACCCCATAGAATTTAGTGGCCGTACCATCGATTTTGAGACAGGACAAATCTGGAACCGCCGTAAACTTTTTGAGGATCTTGTCTCTCTTTTTTACACCAGAAGCGAGTTGGAATTCAAAAGGTCAACCTTCAGAGTACGCGGTGAGACAATAGAGATCTGGCCTTCTTATCAGGATTGGATTATATCCTTTGAATTTGAAAACAATTTACTTCAAAAAATAATTCAAAGACACCCATTCTCCGGCAACGAGTTTACCTTGGATAAATTCCGGCTCTATGCCGCCAAACAATACGTCGGAGCAGCCAGTGCCGATCTCAAAACCATATTCAAAACCATCAGATCTGACTTAAGCAAACAAGTCAAAATGTTTGAATCTCAAAATAAAATATTGGAAGCTCATCGTATCAAACAAAGGGTGGAGTACGATTTGGAAATGATTGAGGAAATGGGTTATGTCAATGGTATCGAAAATTATTCCATATATTTCGAACAGGCTCGGAAGACAGGAGATCCTCCGTTCACTCTTGTAGATTATTTCAGGCATATCTGGGGAGATAAGTTTTTATGTGTAATTGACGAATCGCATGTCACAGTTCCTCAAATTGGCGGTATGTACCAGGGCGATCTTGCTCGAAAGAAAAACCTTGTTGATTTTGGGTTCCGCCTGCCTTCTGCACTCGACAACAGACCCTTAAAGTTTAATGAATTTTATAATCGGGTACCAAATATAATATACGCTTCCGCCACTCCGTCCAAATATGAAATCGAAGACTCAAACAATGTAATTGTCGAACAGATAATCCGGCCTACAGGACTAATTGACCCACCCATCGAAATAAAGAAAAGTCAGGGACAAGTACCTGATTTAATCAAGGAAATTGATAATCGGATAAAAAATGAGGAAAGAGTTTTAGTCATTACACTAACTAAAAGAATGGCTGAAGATTTAGCCGCCTATTTATCAGAGCCGGCCAACACACCCCAGCCCTTTAAAGTAGCCTACCTTCACGCTGACATTGATACTCTGGAAAGATCATCCATTCTGGATAATTTACGTTCCGGAAACTACGACGTACTGGTTGGAATAAATCTGCTTCGTGAAGGTCTTGATTTGCCGGAAGTTTCTCTGGTTGCCATTATTGACGCAGATCAGCAGGGGTTCCTTCGTTCCCGCTCCTCATTAATTCAAATAATGGGACGTGCCTCTCGTAATTTGTCAGGAAAAGTTATTCTCTATGCCGATACCATGTCGGATGCTATGGACTCGGCCATAAAAGAAGTCAACCGTCGTCGGAAAATTCAGATTAAATATAATCAGGAAAATAACATAACACCACAAACCGTGTTAAAATCAATCCGTCCAAAAATAATCGAAGTCGAAACCGACAAAGATAAACCTATTTTGACCGAAACAGACCCAATGTCTCTGACACCACAGCAAAGAAAAACCTACCTTCGTGATTTAAAGAAACAAATGAGACAGATGGCAGCAGATTTAAACTTTGAAGAGGCCATAAAAATTAGAGACAAAATACGCCAAGTCGATTTATAACTATGAACAACATTAATCAAAACAAAATTATCGTCAAAGGAGCCAGGGAAAATAACCTAAAAGATGTTAATTTTGAGTTCCCCAAAAATGAATTGGTTGTTTTTACCGGAGTATCCGGAAGTGGCAAGTCATCAATGGCATTTGACACTTTATTTGCTGAAGGCCAGAGACGTTATGTAGAGAGTTTGTCTTCGTATGCCCGTCAGTTTTTGGGAAACATGAAAAGGCCGGAAGTCGATCTTATCGAAGGACTCTCTCCGTCAATTGCCATAAACCAGAAAGCAATATCTCACAATCCCAGGTCTACTGTAGGCACGGTTACCGAAATTTATGATTATCTAAGATTACTGTACGCCAGGATCGGCCATCCGCATTGTCCTATCTGTAATCGTGAAGTAGCACCACAAACCAGTAAACAAATTGTCAACCAAATTATTTTAAATGTTCAAAGTAAATTGCTTGGACCGGAAAGTTTCCGGTTTCTTGTTTTGTCACCGATGGTCCGCAATAAAGCCGGTGATTTCCGTGGACTTACCGAGAATCTTAGAAAGCAGGGTTTCAAATGGATCAGGGCAGACAATTTTTTAATCGACCTTTACTCGGAATTTTCTATTGCCAAAACCAACAAACACAACATCGATGCGGTCATTGATCGGGTAACTGTTTCCAAGGAAAACTTTAAAAAAGAAAGTATCAAAGAACTAACCGACAGATTAATCGACGACGTTGAGCAGGCTATGAAGCTCAGTAACGGCTTGGTTGTTATCTCAGAAGTGGTAGACCCTTCATTTACATTCCCGGAAAACCCAAAAGAAATGATAGATACCCTCTTTTCTGAAAATTATGCCTGTCCTAACTGCAATATTTCCCTGCCTCAAATCGAACCTCGCCTTTTCTCTTTTAATTCGCCTCAGGGTGCCTGTTCTGAGTGCAAAGGTTTGGGGTCAAAATTTCAGATTGATAGATCAAAGTTTCCTGAATGGAAAGCAAAAATGCTTGAAAGCAAATACTTTACTTCTACTTCCGAAACCGTCCGTGAAGAGCTCGAAAAGTTTATGATAAAAGAAACCTGCCCTTTATGTCTCGGATCCAGACTGAACCAGGAAGCCCTTTCGGTGACAATATTGACCAAAAACATATATGAAATATCCAGGCTTCCGGTGGAACAATTATCAAACTGGATTCAAAATTTGGATAGTGAATTGCAAAGCGACAAGGAAAAAGAAATTCTCCTTCCTATAAGAAAAGAAATATCTTCCAGATTGGAATTTCTTTTAGCTGTTGGATTGGATTACTTAAGTCTAGAGCGTGAAGCCGGTACTTTGTCTTCAGGTGAATCTCAACGAATCCGGCTCGCTAGCCAAATTGGTACCGGTCTTACTGGGGTTCTTTACATTCTTGACGAACCCACTATTGGTCTTCACTCGCGCGACAATGACAGGCTGATAAATACCCTCAAAAAATTAAAGGAGTTAGGCAATACTGTCGTTGTTGTAGAGCACGACGAAGATGTTATCAGGAATGCTGACTATGTTGTCGATTTTGGTACCTACGCCGGCAAGAATGGAGGGGAAATTGTTGCCCAGGGATCTTTGGAAGAGTTACTGTCATCAAAAACAAGTCTTACTGGTAAATATATTTCAGGTCAAATGTCTATCAAATCTTCTCCTTCAAAAGCTAACTTAGGTGAATCGATAAAATTATCAGGTTGTCGTCAATGGAACCTAAAAAATATCAATGTTGAATTTCCGATCAATAGTTTTATTTGCGTTACCGGTGTATCAGGTAGCGGTAAATCTACTCTTATTCACGACACACTATATGGTGGAATCAGAAAGGGGATATATGGTTCATACTACGGTACCATAGGCGAATACGATAGTATAGATGGATATCAATATATATCTGATGTACTGCTAGTTGACCAATCTCCGATCGGTAAAACTCCCCGAAGCAACCCCGCTACTTATACTAAAGTATTTGATGAAATAAGAAAGCTAATGTCGAAAACCACCGAGGCCCAAATTAGAGGATTCGGCCCTGGTCGTTTTTCATTTAATGTCAAAAATGGCCGATGTGATGCTTGTGAAGGTCAGGGTCAAATTAAAATTGAAATGCAATTTTTACCTGATATCTACGTTACCTGTGAAGAATGCGGTGGCAGTCGATATAAAGATGAAACCTTAGAAGTCGATTACAAGGGCAAAAATATCGCTGAAATATTGAAAATGACAATTGACGAAGCTGCTGAATTTTTCAAAAATATTCCCATCATCAAAAGAAAACTATCTACTATTCAGGAGGTGGGGTTAGGTTATCTGGAACTGGGTCAACCTTCAAACACCCTCTCTGGCGGCGAATCCCAGCGTCTAAAGATCAGTCGAGAACTTGTTAAAAAAATTGGCAGCAAGACTCTTTACATACTCGACGAACCCACTACCGGCCTTCACTTCTACGACATTGATAAACTTATTAAAGTATTAAGAAAATTAGTAGATATGGGTAATACTGTTGTTGTCATAGAACACAATCTTGACGTTATCAAAAATTCCGACCATATTATCGACATGGGTCCCGAAGGCGGCGAAAAAGGAGGATATGTACTTGTCTCCGGAACAGTTGACGAAGTGATATCTTGTAAATCAAGCTATACTGGAAAGTACTTAAAAAAACATCTTTCATTACATGACCTTCAACTATCAAAAACAGCTAAATAAGATTCCTCAGCAGCCGGGAATATATATCTACAAAAACCAAAAAGGTGAAATAATCTATGTAGGTAAAGCAATAAATCTAAAAAAGCGCGTTAGTCAATATTTTCAAAAAGACGATGCTCTTGGCCCCAAAACTCAAAAATTAGTTTCAAATATTTCGTCAATTGATTACCAAACCGTTGGTTCGGAAATAGAAGCACTGATACTTGAATCTTCTTTAATAAAACAGTACCGTCCAAAGTATAATTCTCAACTAAAAGATGATAAAAGTTATATCTATATTTGCATTACCAAGGACAAAATCCCTTTAGTCTTTTCAGCTCACGCAGCCAAAATTCCTCCCAACGCCTTGTCCTTCGGTCCTTTTCCCAGTGGACTTGCAGTCAAATCGCTTCTGAAAACTATACGTCGTATTTTTCCTTTCCGCACATCATCTCGGCACCCTCAGGATTCATGTCTTTATTGTCATCTTAAACTATGTCCGGGTCCGAACCCCGATCCCAAAACTTACCAAAATAACATCCGGAGAATAAAAAAAGTTTTATCAGGCGATTTTGTTTCACTTCGAAAATCACTTTTAAAAGAGATGCTATCTGAATCAAAAAATAATAATTTCGAAAGAGCACTAGTGATTCGCGATCAAATATCCTACTTGGATTATATAATCTCTGGTTGGCACAACCTAAACAATCTTTTCGAACAAGCAAACCTACCCGAAGATAGGGTATATTTGGCTACAAACGGTTTAAATACATTACTTTCAAATTATTTCCCTAATCTCAAAAAAGTTAACAGGATTGAAGCTTACGATATTTCTAATTTAGGCTCAAAATATTTTGTTGGATCAATGGTTGTTTTTCAAAACAACATAATTGATGTCAATCAATTCAGAAAATTTAAAATTTATACAAAAGATACGCCCGATGACCAGTATATGATAAAAGAAATTGTTTGGCGTCGCCTTAAACACTTTGAATGGGATTATCCCGACATAATATTAGTTGATGGTGGCAAACCTCAGGTTAGTGCCGCAGATTCCGCCCTCAAACTTCAATCAAGAAAAAATATTGCTCTTCTCGGTCTGGCCAAAAAACAGGAGACTTTGGTTATAAAAACTTCCGAAACGTTTGTCGAAGTAAATTTACCGCGCAATTCGGAGACACTTAAATTGCTCCAAAGACTCAGGAATGAAGCTCACCGTTTTGCCAACAATTACCGCCGTCAATTACAGAAAAGACAGTCCTTAACTTAACCACTTCTTCATCATCTTCAACCCCTCTCTGGCCTTCTCACCTTCAAAATGCTTCCGTGCCGGTTCTAATTTTTCCACCAGCCAATCCGCTAAAGAATTTTTCAAGTCCAGTGGAAATAGCTTTCCTGACTTATAGTCTTCTATTAAAATATCTACATTGTTATACGTAACGTTACCACCATAGCGTTGGGGTCTGTTTATTGTAAAACTTCCCTCCTTTTCACCCCAAAACACTAATGTTTCAACCCAATTAATCAGAGGATTGTAGTCGACATCTTGAGGCGGTCCATATGCTTTTTTAATTTTTTCCCGAATTTCATCCTGGCTGTCATGTACAAAAATTGCACTACTGGGCTTGGATTTACTCATTTTTAGATCAATGCCAATATCTTCTCTTTTTTGGCTTAAATCAACCTGTTCCGGCCCGCTAAGTCCTGCAATTAAATTGTGGTGTATCGCCACCGGACTTATTGTTTCACCCTTACTATTTTTTAGGGGATTAATTTTTAGCTTTCCGGCGACTTGTCGTGCTACTACGTGTGCCTTTCTCTGATCCATCCCTGCGTGAGCCAAGTTCACATTCATAGTAAAAATATCTGCCACCTGTAGTGGGGGATAAAATAGAGTCGCCATGTCTACATCCTGACCTTTTTTCTTTCCCATAATTGATATCGATCTCATGTTTCGGGACAAAGTCACATGTTTACCCACTTCCATAAATGTCTCCCAATGCTTTAAGTTGTTTTCATACAAATCTTTCCCATTTATAAACTCTACTTGATCCTTTTCAACCCCCCAACATTTTAGTGTAGCAATTAAACCTTCTTTAAAATAGTTTTCCGTTGCCCATCTGATTCTTTCCCAATCTCCGCCTAATTTGTTGTTTAAATATGAATGAAAATCGGCCAAAAATATCCGGCATTTTGCACCTACAGCCAAAAAATCGGCTATCTTTCCCATGGAAACCAAACCAGTCCCTAAATGAACCATCCCAGAAATTTCAAAACCAATATAATGACTAAGTTGAGTTTTATTATCTAGTAGCTTATTTAAATCTTCTTCAGTTAATATTTCCTGGCAATTTCTAGATATTATTTTAATCTTTTCTTTTTTGCTTAATTCCTTATTGTCCATAAATTGAATTATATCAACTAAGCGATTCCCTGGTGTTGACAACTTTTCTAATATGTTCCTTGGCCCACGATGTTTTTACCAGATCAAGCCAGTTTTTATTTACATTTAGTTTTTTGCTAATAAGAATTTCCACCATGTCACCGGTCTGTAATTCAGAATCTATTTTTTTCATTTTCTTGTTGATTATTACCCCATTGCAATGGTCTCCGATATCAGTATGAATCCTGTAGGCAAAGTCTAGTGCCGTACTTCCTGATGGTAGCTGTATGGTATCGCCCTTAGGTGTAAAAACGTAAATAAAATTTTTAAGAACATTAATCTGATAGTTTTTTACCGTATCATCCTTTTGTTGCCACAAAACTAAATCTCTGACCCATGACATACTCATGTTTTCATAAGTTCCCTTGTTCATTTTGTATGCAATATGAGAAGCTGGCCCGAATTCATTAAATTCATGCATTTCTTTTGTTCTTATCTGCACCTCAACCGTCAACTTATCTTTCCAAACTATTGTTGTTTGTATGGATCTGTATCCGTTCGGTTTTGGTGATGAAATATAATCATCAAACTCTTCCGGAATATATTTATATTTTGAATGTAAAAGTCCCAAAATCGAATAACAATTTGCAATATTATTTGTTATCACCCTTATACCAACTCTGTCTTTTACTTTATCGTAGCCTTTCTTTTTTACTTTCGAATAAGTACTGTAAAGACTTTTGATTCTTCCTTCCACTACACAATCGTTGATCTTGTTGTTGTCAAGCATTTTATTTAATTCAGCTTTTACCATAGCCAATGCTCTTAATTCATATAGTTTTCTTTTCTCCAATTCTCTTTCTAATTTAGTCGCATCTTCCGGTAATAATATTCTAAAAGCTATATCTTCTAGCAATCTCTTAAAATAATGCAAACCTACATATTCAGCAATGGGACTATATATACCAAACACTCTTTTAGCGTATTTTATTTTTCTTTGTTCTGGCAAACTATCAATAGTCAACCCGTTGTGTAATTTGTCTACAATTCTTACAATCAAAATTCTGACGTCGTCTACCGATGAAAAAAGAAATTTTCTGAAAATTTCAATATTTGTTTCATGAACCTCTATTCCTTTTGTCTTTTTTTTCACCTCTGTTAATCCGTTAACCAACAGTCCCACTTCATCACCAAACTCATTGGCAATCTCATCAAGAGTGGTATCTGTATCCTCCACGGTATCATGGAGTAGTGCAGCAAAGACTGCCTTGTGGCCAATTCCAAGTTGAGTTACAACTTTGGCTACCCAAAATGGATGTGAAAAATAATCATCACCCGATTCTCTTTTTTGTCCCTCATGTGCTTTTAGAGCAAAATCATAGCATTTCTTGACATCTTCAACGACAAGTCCGGTCTCCCGTGCGTGTTTCTCCAATATTTTCCAGTCATAACTTCCACTATCAAGTGATAGATCTAATGCCATATTATTCGAGTAATTTACCAAAAATCAGCAATCTTTTCCAGTCGGTACCGATAGGCCAACAGGTTTGTAGGATTAACACTTCTTTGTCGTATTCACTGTAATTCAAATATTCAATCTCAGACGCCTTTACTATCTTTTTATCATAAACCTCATAAGTAAAAACATTCTCTCCATATTTTACAAAAACTCTGTCTTTTGCTTGTAACTCTCCTAGTAAATAAAATACCGAATTTTTTCTGGCCATATTTACACCTTGTTGTGTAGAATGGGCAAATATATATATCATACTTCCCGCACCTGTCCCCGGTTTTTCCGACAAGTTAGAATGAGCCACTTTTTCCTGGGACAATACCTCCAAATATTGATTAGGATTAAAAGGGGATACGTCTGCAACTACACTTGAACTAGCCAGTATTCTTGGAATCTGTATCCTAAATTCTTTCTCTTCTTCAAAGACTTGTTCTTCAAATACCTTGGCTGACTCTTCTTCTACAACTTGATTGTAGCTGCCACTAGCGCTTGCATAATTATAATATGCCTTACCTAACGGATAATATAAATATATTAAATACAATATTGATCCGACAAAAATACCGTTTGCGAAATAAAACGATCTTCGCCTAATACCCTCGGGGTTACTAAATAAAACTCCCTTTTTTCTCTTAAGTTTTACGGATCTTTTTTTTGGCGTTATTTTAAAGAAATCCATTGCCATAATAATTTTACTTGTATTTTAAATTATTTGTTGACAAAAAATACCCTATGCTATATAAATACAAAAATATGACAGCGACAATTAAAACATTTCCCCTAACTGTTGCTGTTATCAAGCGCCTCTCCATTAAACGCTAAGTGGGTATTCATCTGTTACACACCCACACATATTAGCTGAGAGGTTTTTTTATTTTAAAAATTAATAAATATGAAAAACAAAATTCTAATGACACAGGAAGGCTACAATCGCTTAGCCACTGAACTGTACGAACTTAAATTAAGGCGTGAGCGGTTAATTACTCAAATTGAAGAAGTGGCTCAACCTGATGAATCGGGTGAAGATGGGCTAGCTACGCAACTAAAAGAAGAACTTGAGGTAGTCAACGAAAAAATCGATCACATAGAAGAAGCGCTGGAAACTTCTCAAATAATATCCGGTAATCAAAGTTTTGATTCAGTTCAGGTAGGTTCTAAAGTTATTATAAATGTCTCAGGAAACACCAAAAAAGAGTTCCACATAGTCAGCCATCTTGAAGCTAATCCTCTTGAAAACAAAATATCAGACCAATCACCCCTGGGTCAGGCACTGCTTGGTAAAAAGATAAATCAGGAGGTCGAGGTAGAAGCCCCTGTTGGCAGACTCACATATAAAATAGTCTCAATAAGCTAGATTGCTGTAAAATACTTTCATGGTCAACAACCAATCACCAAGTACCTTAACCCAACAACGGCTGGAAAAATTAAATAAGCTGCAAGCACTAAAAGGCACTGCTTATCCCCAGCCGAACTTAAAAGACAAAAATACTGTTGAAGAAGCTAGAAATTCTCTTGGTAAAAAAGTTGTAATTGCCGGTCGTCTTATGTCGCTGCGGGGTCATGGACGCATTCTATTTGCAGATATTCAAGACAGATCAGGCCGCATCCAAGTATTTTTTCAGGAAAAGGTTTTAGGTAAAGAACTATTAAAAGAAACCAAATTGCTCGATATTGGCGACATTGTATCTGTTAGCGGTAATGTGTTTAACACTCAGGCTGGTGAACTCACCGTTGACGTCACTTCCTTTCAAATTTTGGCAAAAAATCTCCGTCCTCTTCCGGAAAAATGGCATGGTTTAAAAGATGTTGAAGACAGATACCGTCAGCGCTACGTTGATCTTATTGTTAATCCTGAAGTAAAAAAAGTTTTTGAAACCAGAACAAAAATTCTTTCAGAAATGAGGAAATTTCTCGATGATCATGGATTTATGGAAGTAGAAACACCTATCTTGCAACCAATTTATGGCGGTGCTTCTGCCAAACCTTTTGTGACTCATCATAATACACTCGACATGGATATGTATCTTCGGATTTCCGACGAACTTTACCTAAAGAGACTTATTGTCGGAGGACTGGAAAAAGTATATGAAGTAAGTCGTGATTTTAGAAATGAAGGAGTCTCCCGTTTTCACAACCCCGAATTTACTCAAATTGAATTTTACTGGGCTTATGTTGACTACGATGTTCTAATGAATTTTACGGAAGAACTTGTAGCTCACGTAACAAACTCTATAAAATCTACCCTAAAAATTACATTTCAAGGCATTGATCTTGATTTCACTCCTCCCTTCAAAAGAGTTACTTTTAGGGACATTATCTTGGACAAACTTGGGATCGATATCGATACTATTAAAACAGAATCAGAGTTTGACAATATCGTAAAATCAAAAAATCTAAAAATTGACATGGATGGAGTTTTTGGTCTGGGTCCCCGTTTTGATGCACTTTATAAACAGCATGTCCGATCATCCATAATCCAGCCCACATTTATCACTGATTATCCTGCTTCCATGATTGCTCTTGCCAAAAGAAAAGAAGATAATCCTCAAAAAATTGCCTCCTTCCAACTGCTAGCCGCCGGAACTGAGTTACTGAAAGCATACAACGAACTAAATGATCCCAAGGACCAATATGACCGTTGGCTTGAAGAAGAGGAGCTTTCCAAAAAAGGTTTTGAAGATGCCATGCAACTGGATAAAGATTATGTCCGCGCTCTTGAATATGGTATGCCGCCAACTTCAGGATGGGGGATGGGGATCGACAGATTTACCCAGTTTCTAACCGACCAACCTACAATAAAAGATTCCATCCTTTTTCCAGCCATGCGAAACGAAGAAATAGAATTAATCGTTGACCAGATTGATGCCAAATAGATCCGATTATTTGAAAACTGCTGAAAGTATTCTTGAAAAAAATATATTTTTCCACTCTCTAGCACTTGAAGCGTGCATGTTGGGTATCTATGACTATCTCGAATCAAATAGTCAACTTAATAATAACGAACCCGAAAGGGAGGAATGGGCGCTTGCCGGATTGATTCATGATATTGATTATTTTGGCGAGTACAAAAATACTCATCCCAACAAGACAAGGGAAGTTCTAAATAAATACGGTCTGGAAATATCAACTACAGTTGAAAATATTGTTAAAGCCCATGCTCCCACACTAACAAACACACCCACACAATCACAAGCTCAATGGGCATTATTCTGCGCTGACAGTTTAACCGGGCTTATTGTCGCCACCGCTCTTGTTTATCCAAGTAAAAAATTATCTGATGTTAAAACATCCTCTATTCTCAAAAGATTCTTAAAGGAACCCCGTTTCGCTGCTGGTACCAGACGCGATGAGGTCATTGCGTGTGAAAATGCAGATGGGCTAAATACCCCTCTTGAAACACTTATCGATATTTGCCTAAATTCCATGAAATCTATATCAGATACTATCGGTCTTTAGTTTCTTGCGGTAAACCTTCGATAATAAAAATATTATTATTTGGTAAAATAGTACCAAACATGATCGATATAAATTTACTTCGACAGGAACCCGAACTGGTTCGTCAAAGTCTTACAAATAGACAAAAAGATCCCTCTGTAATTGACAAAATACTTTCCATTGATGTTGATAGAAAATCCATTCTCTCACAAGTAGAAACTCTAAGAGCCCAACAAAACAATATCAGCCGACAAATTAAAGGCAAACCCACCCAAGATCAATTAAAAGAAGCTTCACAAATTAAAGACGAATTAAAAATTCTGGAAAATCAACTAAATAACCACCAATCATCGCTTGACAAATTACTAGAAGAAATTCCCAATATTCCATCGGAAGATACCCCGATTGGCAAAGATGATTCCGATAACGTTGTCATCAAAACCGTTGGTAATATCCCAAAATTTGATTTTCAACCACTTGACCACGTCGACCTGGGCGAAAAACTGGACATAATTGATATCAAAAAGGCTTCCAAGATTTCCGGATCACGTTTTGGTTATTTCAAAAATCAGGCAGCTGTTTTGGAAATGGCTGTCATGTTTTATGCTTTTCAAAAGCTTGTCGCCAAAGGCTGGCATGGCATGATCCCTCCGGCTATGATCAAAAGCGATAGTGAGTGGAAATTGGGTTACGCCAGTAACAAAAATTTATTTAATGCCTATTATTCAGTTCCGGAAGATGATCTCATTTTTATTTCTAGTTCAGAACATTCCGTTGTTCCTTATCACATGGATGAAATATTAGACAACTCTGACCTTCCACTAAAATATGTAAATTTTTCTCCATGCTTTAGACGGGAAGCAGGCACTTACGGCAAAGATACCCGCGGGCTTTTCCGAGTTCATTTTTTTAACAAAGTCGAAATGAACGTCTTTACCTTGCCTGACCTTGAAACATCTGACCAGATGGCACTGGAAATGCTCGCAAACGAAGAAGATCTTATGCATGACCTAGAACTACCATATCAAGTTATGAAATGCTGTACAGGCGACCTGCCTCAACCAAACCGTCTTATGTACGACATCAATGCATGGTTTCCCGGTCAAAATGCATACCGTGAAACTCAATCATGCAGCAATTGTTCCGATTATCAATCCAGGCGGCTGAATACCAGAGTTAAATTAAATGGCAAAAGTGAACTTGTTCACATCTTAAATGCCACTCTAGTTACTGACCGTGCAGTGTTGGCAATTATTGAAAATCATCAGCAAGCTGATGGCTCAATAAAAATCCCCAAAGCCCTCCATCCATTTACAAATTTTTCTTCTATTACCAAATCCTAATATTGCTAGAGGAGCCACCCACGCCCCGTACTCATCAAAGAGTATCGGGGCTTGGTCTTTTTTTGTATAATATACCGATATGTTCAACGCTTTAAAGAGTTTTTTTGACGAGAATCAAAAGAAACTAAAATCATACCAAAAAATAATAAGCGAAATTAACTCCCTTGAGCCAACAACAACAAAACTCTCAGACAAAGAACTTTCAGACAAGACAAACTATTTTAAAAAAATATTGTCTGAGGGAAAAACGGTTGACGACATATTACCTGAAGCTTTTGCGGTTGTTCGCGAGGCAATCAACAGAACCGTCGGTGAAAGAGCTTACGATGTTCAGTTGCTTGCGGCCATAACGCTTCATTATGGATCTATTGCCGAACAAAAAACCGGGGAAGGAAAAACTCACTCCGTCATATTTCCTTCATACCTTAACGCCCTAACAGGTAAAGGTGTTCATATAGTCACCCCCAACGATTATCTTACCCGGGTCGGTACAGGATGGTACCCCAAGGCACTTCATTTTCTGGGAATTTCTACTGCCTGTATTGTTCATGAAGAATCCTTCATTCTTGACCCCGAGTACACAAACCAGAATGAAAAATTTGATGACCGCCTGGCCCATCTCAAACCAATTTCCAGAAAAGAAGCCTACCTTGCCGACATAACTTACGGTACCAATAACGAATTCGGCTTTGATTATCTTCGAGATCACATGGCTTCAGGTCCAAATGATGTTGTACAAAGACCTCATCATTACGCCATCGTCGACGAAGTGGATTTCGTACTTATTGACGAGGCCAGAACCCCATTGATTATCTCTTCTCCTAATAATCAGCCTGTTGATAAATATTATAAATTCGCCCAGATTGCCGCTCAGCTTCAGGACAATGATTATATAATTGACGAAAAATCCCGCTCGGCCACACTTACTGAATACGGTATCCGCAAGGTAGAAAGAGTGTTGAATGTCAAAAATCTTTATGAAGAATCTTTCGAAACAATTCATTACATTGAAAATGCCATAAAAGCCAGGGCTCTTTTTCACAAAGACAAAGATTACGTTATCCAGGACAATCAGATAATAATTGTTGATGAATTTACCGGCCGCCTTATGCATGGTCGGCGCTGGTCGG
>CAZFAI010000007.1:0-31524 GCA_964516555.1 uncultured Gammaproteobacteria bacterium | reverse complement strand
TGATTGAATGGCTTTGGAGGTAGCTGAATTTGAGGTAATGGTGGCGTAGGAAACCGGAGGTGGAGTGTTGATCATGTAGTAGTAAGTAGCAACTGTGTTACCGGAAGAAGGTTGGGCTTCGGGCCAGGAAAAGGCGAAACTATTAGTGGTATTTTGACTAGGGGTCACGGTGATAAAGTCATCCTGTGCGAATTTCGGTGCTTCACCGCCATAGTTAATAAAAGCAGTACGCAGCTCTGAAGTGTTTCCGGCATTATCAAGTATCCTAAAAAATATTGTATTTTGGCCTAATTGAATCAAGCTTTGTGCCGCGGTTGGCAGATAAAAGGGCTGGGCGATACCAAGCGAGTAATACTCCAAGTTAGTATTCGGATCTAGAGTGTCACCTGTCCAATTTTCTCGAGAATTCAGTGCATATTGAAATCCCATTACCTCAGAGTGCTCATCGCTACCAGCAGTACCGTTGGTGGTTGGCCAAGTGAAGAACATATCAGCAGTACTTGAGAAAGTTCCGCTTGCTGCAGAAATGGCAACTACATTCTCAGGAGCAGTGTTATCAAAGTAAAAGGAAATGTAGTTGCTTTCATCAGGACCAGCATAAGTGTTGTTGGCAATATCGATTGTCTTGATCTTGAAGTAATAAAGATCGTTACTGGAGGTCAACCACTCATAGCTTCTGAGGGCAGAATTGGAAAAATCAATTTCGGTATCCTCTGTAATAAACTGACAGGTTGAACCAGTGGTGCTGATTGGTGACGTACCCAAGAGTCCTTTTTGAGTAGCAGGATCGCCGCTTAGATCAGTTCCAAGGTAAACACAGTAACCTTTTACTCCCTGAGCATCGCTACCGTCATCCCAACTGAAAAAAAGATCGTTTCGATTGAACCATACTGGTTCATCTGTGTGGCTGTATTCATGCAACGCTTCTGTATGAGCTTTCATTGTCATATTGGCACCATTGGTGGGTCGTGATTGATCAATAATAAAAGACGGGGTACCAGAGGCGACAGTCCAATCAGACTCGCCGGATTTATTATCTATGGCCTTAACGCGCCAATAATAGTTGTCAGTAGGAAGTTCCTGACCTTCAGATCCTTCGCTATATGCCCCCTCACCCGCAGCTTGACCAACCGTAAAAGATTGGGTTCCCTGAGCTGCTTGAGCAGATACATAACTAATGACCGGAGAACCAAACTCAGAATCGGTATCGATTTGAATGTGATAACCAACAGTATCGACTGCATTCGGATCACTTAGAACAAAAGAAAGAGTCGGCTGAAGACTGTTGGTATACTGACCGTCGATATAAAATGAGGAATCGGGGATTACCGGGGCGGAAGGAAGCGTGTTCATGACAACTCTGATATCAGCCTCATCTTCGGTATTGTTACCATAACTAACCCAATCGGAACAAAGATTGGTGGCATCGCAAGCCCGAGCTTGCCAGTGGTAGCTAATGGTATCGGCAAGGCCATCGACCGTTACTTGAGCCGTAACGATGGTGCCTGTATAAACTACGCTGGCGCCGACATTGGTAGCAACGTTAGCAAACGGTGTACCGAGAGGTTGAATTTCGACTTGAGGAGTAATAGTGTCTTCACTATCTCCATCCTGAACCTGAAATGTGGTTATGATTGATGATTCATCGGTACTTCCTCCTTGTCCTATGGCTGATGTGCCATCAAGTTTGAATTGGCGTAAATTTAGAGGGTCAGATGATTTTCCACCTAAAAATATTGTGCCGATTCCACCGCTTTGGGCACTGGCACCGGAGGCTATTCCGCCATTTGCCGTCAAGACTGAAAAGTTGGTGGTATTTGTACCATAATATAATGCAATTCGACCTCCACCACCGGCTCCGCCATCATATGTGTAGTTTGGGGTGTTACCGCCATTGGCCGTTACCGAACCTGAACCAAGCAAGGTTTCTGTAGTAATCCAGATTGAACCGCCCGAGCCGGCACCGTTTCCATGATATTTATCATATAGTCCTCCATTACCACCGTTGGCAGAAATAACACCATTAAGAGTGGCTGTTGCACCAATACTTAGCTTGATTGCACCGCCACCATGACCAGCAGCATTACCATGGTGACCACCACCGGAGCCAAGTAAATCGGGAGCCAATTCCTCACCGTAAGGTACTTTATTGCCTGCCCGAGTTTGACCGTTACCACCTTCACCCCCGTAAGCAGCACCGCCAGCACCGTTAGAACCACTAACACCAGCACCAGGACCATAACCATCAGAATAACCTTTGCCAACAACATTTATAGAACCAGATGGGTTTACGGTGAGATTCTCGGTAATGGTTAATATTAGTTTATTAACTTCTTCGTTAGTGTTTTCTGAATGGCTGAGGGTACCATTGACGGTAACGTTATCATAATTTCTGGCCACGTTAGCTTCGAGTGTGGCGCCGGTGGGGATAGTAAGATTGCCTCCATTACTAACAGCGGCCAAAGTACAACCATTGTCAGTCAATATTCCAGACCAATTAAAAGTACTATAGTTTACGACCGCAGAATTTTGACAGTATAAGTAGGCTCCGGTTGATGTATTTAATGTATTTACGCTTACATTTCCTAGTAAATCAAAAAAGGATTTTTGCTCTAATGTGAATGCTGAAGCTACTGTAAGAGTAGAGGCATAATCAATGTTTGAGTAATTAGTAACGGTAAGATTGTCAATGGTTAATGGTGCAGGTAGGACGGTCTTGGCAACACGGGTATGGGATGAAGACCAAGTGGTATCTTCGTTATCAACGATTAAATCTCCGTAGGTAGCCGAATCAGCCTTAAGGTAAATAGTACCGGCACCACCTTTTTGGATATTGCCGTTATCACCGTTGGGTATACCCCCTTTGACACTATATTGATCAATTGTTAAGCTGGTTGAACCGTAGTAAAGGGCAATGCGTCCACCGCCACCGGCACCGGAATCTCCATAATAGGTATTAGCAGAACCATTGCCTCCATTTGCCGAAATTGTACTAGTACCCGTTATTTCATTGGCGTCGATCCAAACGGAACCTCCCGAACCACCACCAGAACCATGGTTGTCGTAAGTGCCGCCATTTCCGCCGCTAACAGAGATTGGTCCACCAATACTAACGATTCCTCCAGCAACTAACTTGAAAGCACCTCCTCCGTGACCAGCGACAGAACCGTATTGTCCACCACCGCTTCCTATCGTGTCCGGCTGAACAGCAGAGCCGTAAGAAACGGTACTACCAGCTCTGGTCTGACCATTGCCGCCATTACCACCATGAGCAGCACCACCAGCACCGTCAGAACCACTCAAACCAGCGCCTGTTCCATTGCCATCCGAATAACCTTTAGAGTTTGCATTTACCGAGCCCGAACTACTAATTGAGAAATTATTGCTTACGGTGTAACGAATTTTATTTGTTTCGTCAGTAGTATTCTCAGAGTGGGTCAGGACACCATCAACCACAACATTGTCATAGCTTCGAGGTACATTGGCATGAAGTGTGGAACTGGCCGGTATGGTTAAGTTTCCTCCGGTACTAACGATTGCAAAGGTTCCTCCGTTATCAACAAGGATTCCCCCAGTCCAATCAAGAGAGTTATAGGTTATTGAACTATTTAATTCACTGAAAAGATATGCATTATTGTGAACCACTAGGCTGTTAATGGAATTGGTGCCAAACAAACCTAGAAAAGCTTTCTGATCAACAGTAAGGGTGGCGGCAATAGTTAAAGTAGAAGAATAGTCGACATTGGCGTAATTTGTGACAGTAAGATTGTCGACTGTAAGAAGAGTTGATAGAGATGTCTTGGCTACGCGGGTGCGATCTATGGACCAAACCGTGTCTTCGTTGTCTATGACCAGATCACCGTTAGTAGCTGAGTCGGCTTTTAAGTATATTGTTCCGGCTCCACCACGTTGAATGTTGCCATGATTGCCATATGGAGTACCACCTTGAACTGACAACTGGTTTAAAGTAAAAGTACTGGTACCGTAATATAAAGCAATGCGGCCACCGCCACCGGCACCGGAATCACCGAAATAAGTATCTCCAGAACCATTACCGCCATTTGCTGAAATAGTACTATTCCCCACAATTTCGTTAGCATCGATCCAAACCGAACCACCAGAGCCTCCACCGGAACCGTGATGATCGACACTACCACCATTTCCTCCATTAACTGAAATAGGTCCACCGATATCTGCTCTTCCTCCAACAATGAATTTTACAGCTCCCCCACCGTGGCCAGCAGCATAACTGCGTTGACCACCACCGGAACCAATCGTGTTAGGTTGAGTGGCAGAGCCATAAGAAAAAGTGCTTCCGGCACGTGTTTGACCGTTACCTCCATTACCACCGTGAGCAGCACCACCAGCGCCACCATCTCCATCAGTACCATCGCCGAGACCATTACCGTCAGAATATCCTTTGCTGTTAGCATTCACTAAGCCAGTAGAGCTTATTGTTAAGTTGCCACTGATATTGTAGTCGATTTTGTATGTTTCGCTATCGGTATTATCTGTGTGGGTTAAGGTACCGCTGATTATGACATTCGAATAATTTCGGGGAACATTGGCAAAGAGAGTAGATGTGGCCGGTATGGTTAAGTCACCACCACCACTAAGCAATTGCAGAGTTCCGCCATTATCGACAAAACCTCCACCATTCCAATCAAGCGATGAGTAAGAAACGTTGGCTCCAGTATCGTTATGCAGGTAAGCATTATTGTGAATGACTAGACTGTTGGTGGAAACTGAACTAGATATACCCAAGAATGCTTTTTGATCAACAGTGAGAGTGGAAACTACCGTTAGAGCAGAAGAATAGTCGACGTTGGCATAGTTAACAATAGTGAGATTGTCAGTGGTGAGAGTAGCAGGTAGAGGTGTTCTGGCCACACGAGAACGAGAGGTTGACCAGGTAATATCCTCGTTATCGATGACAATATCGCCGTTAGTGGCAGCACTAGCTTTGAGGTAAATGGTTCCAGCACCACCCTTCTGACTTGACTCGTGAGTACCATCAGTTTTTGCGCCCTGGGCTGATATCTGTTCTAGAGTAAGAGTGCTTGAGCCATAATAAAGAGCAATACGACCACCAGCGCCACCGCCGCCATCGCCATAATAAGTATCAATAGTACCTCCACCTTCAGCAAGCAAATTACCGCTTCCATTTATCGTACCTGCCTGAATCATAATTGATCCTCCGGAACCTCCACCGGAGCCATGAGAATAGTAGCTGCTAGTAGAACTACGTCCGCCATTTACTGAAATTGATCCGTTGATTGTTGTCGTTCCAGAAACTGTTAGTTTTATAGCTCCACCGCCAACTCCAGCTTGACTGCTATAATCGCCACCACCACTACCGAGTGTGATCGGTTGGGTTAGAGAACCATACGAAGCTCCTCCTGCTCTGGTTTGACCATTTCCTCCCTGACCACCATGACCTGCTCCTCCAGCACCACCATTACCATCGGTACCTTCGCCGGTGCCGGCGCTTCTGCCATACCCTTTTGAATTAGCGTTTATAGTACCATGAACATAGGCATTGCCAGATTGAACATTAATGTTAATTTTACCAACAATTGAGGCCCCAGAACCAGCAGTATGAGTTACGTTACCTCCCGGATAGACAGTTAAATCACCGGCAACAAGAGTAAGGGCACCAAGGGAGATGGCGTCGTAAGAAAACTCAAGTACTGAGGCGGCAGTATTGTCAACTTTTCCAATGATCAGTGAATTTATGGTGACTGGTGAGGAAAGAACTACGGTAACATTTGAGTCGATAAGAACATCGTCGTCGGCAGCCGGGACAAGATCGGTATCCCAGTTAAGAGGATCCAGCCATGAAGTGCCATCTCCACCGCCGTCCCAGATAATACTAGCGGCAGCCCGAACATACCAGGTGTGAAAAACTGGGAATAGATAGATATTTGATAGAAAACTGATCAGAAAAGCCGTCAGCAAAAATGTACGCTTTGTAATTAGCTTTCGGACTTTCATTATTATATTAGTAAGAGATAGATTATTTATTAATTAAAACACAATATCGGCCAAAAATATACATTTATTGCTTGCTTATTCGAATGGTATAATACCGTTTAATGCAAGGGGTTGAAAGAGTAATTTTAAAGGTAAGCGGAGAGCTGTTTGGGCAAAATGGAGACAACATTAGCTTTGAAAAGATAGATACAGTAGCAAGGCAACTGATAAAAATTCAAGAAGATACAGAGGTTCAATTGGCTATGGTGGTGGGTGGAGGCAATATCTTTCGAGGAAGACAAGCAAATTCCCAAGTTGATCCGACTGAGGCAGATGCTATCGGTATGCTGGCAACAGTGATGAACGGAATCGGATTGCGAGAAGCTTTCGTTAGAAATGGAGCAGAAGATACCAGATTAATGACAGCTTTCCCACTACCCAGTTTTGCTGAACCGTACATTCGACAGAAAGCCCGACATCATCTGATGGAAGGACGGATGGTGGTTTTGGCAGGAGGAACAGGTTTGCCTGGTTGTTCGACAGATACAGCAGTGGCCCAGTATGCCTGGGAGTTGCAATGCAGAATGATACTTAAGGCTTCAACGGTTGATGGAGTTTATGATAAGGATCCGAGAAAAAATACTGATGCCAAGCGGTATGAAACTGTGGGTTATCAGGAGGTTTTGGATAAGAGATTGGGCGTGATGGACATGACGGCTTTTACTAAATGTCAGGAGTGGAATTTACCAGTATTCGTATTCGACATCAAGGAGCTGAATAAATTACCAGAAGTCATAAACCATGATGATTTTTCGTTTGGAACACTGATTACAAGAGATGGATCGGCTGTATAGTTTGCGTTTATTCTTTGCAGCAATCAATAGCTTTTTGGACAAGATCACCTAGTTTGGAGAAAAGTCCGGCAGATCCTGTTTTTTTCGGATTATCGTCTTCACTTATAAAAGCTACTTCTTTGGAGTCGGTGTGTTTGACATTTTTGGTGTCGACTAATCCTAAATTTAAACCCCAAAAAAGACTATAGAGATCGTAGGATTTTTGGAACATGTCGGCAGCGTCTTTTTGATCGCCTTTGGTTAGTGACTTGGTGCCAACTTCCATAAAGCGCATAGAGGCAGATAGAAGATGTTTGCTAATACACCAAACCTCGCCTTCGTAATCTTTGATAATCCGCTTAAGAGCACTTTTGCGCATTTCCCGGATTTGGTTTAACAATTCCAAGTATTTTTTATCTTTGGTTTTGCTATAGGTAAAGAAAAAATGCTCCTCCATGGAAATGAGATTCATGATAGCAATGGACAAATCTTCGTCAGAGGACAAGTCAAGTTTATGCCCTTTTTCCATCGACTTAACTTTATCCATAAAATTTTGAATGTCGTTGTCGTTTCTGGCCATAAATTTAGATATATTGATGTAGCAATGCAGTCGCTAACGTAAGTGCGACTACCGGGATAATAACTTTCTGATAAAAAAATAAAACCTTGCCGTTGTTTTTCTGACGGATAAGTTTATCTGCTTGAACTGAGAGAAAAAATAGAAGCATACCGAGACTTAATCCAAACATAGACTTATCGATACCAAGGAAGTTATTTCCAATTCCGGCTTGGTTAGTGGTAAAAAGATATATCAGGGTCGAAACGAAAAGAATTATTGACCAAAGATACGGGTTATTTAAATTTGGTTTTTTGATTTTGGATGCAATATAAAACGCAATTGCTGTATTGAGCCCAGATATCCACAAGGTGACTATCAGATCATCAATTCCAAACTTTTGAGCTAACATTAGTCCCCCACCAACAGTAACAATACAAACCGGACAACTTGCCTGAGCAGTTTTAACATTCAGGATGGATAAAACCAAGAAACTAATTAAGGAAAGAATAAAAACTTTCATCGGATTTAATTTTAACACTATTTTGTATCTAGTCTTTTAGGATATCTGGAAAATAGTCTGGCAAGCCAACCAAAAAGATCCCTGGCTTCTTCCTCAACCCGAACTCTCTCCTGGAGGGTGGTGTTTTGCTGATTTAAGACTTCAATGGTTTCCTGGAGTTGAATTTCGTCAGCTTGATTTTGGGCTTGGGTCATCAACTGTTCAAGCTGTTTAATTCTAAGTTGGTTTTTCTCAATTTGCTGGTTAATATTTTTTAGAGCTTTATAATCCGGGCCAACAAGGCGGGTTAACCAACCGGGGCGACTATCAATTTCCTCCAATTCTGCCTCAGTTTCTTCCTGGGATTGTTTCTGTTGCTGGGCAATTTCGCGTACTTGCTGTCCAATACCACCGGTAACTTCGTCGGCAGTTAGCAGTTCCTCGACAGTTTGAGAAACAACGCTCATGTGCTCTCTAGCTGTTTGGCTCCGGGAGTTAACAACTTTAGTCTGTTCACGGACTTGATCCTGATTGGTTTCGTCTTCAGAATCCTCTTCGTTTTCTGTTTGAGTAATTCGAACCTGCGTTTCAACCCGTTGCTGGTCCTGATTACGATCCTGAGACTCGGTTCCCCTACCTTGAGCCAAAAGTGGGCTATGGGAGGAAGTTAAAGCAATAAAAAGGAAAAGAAATATTATTTTTTTCATATTGAATTAATTATATACCCATTGTTAGATTTCCAAAATCATATCAACATTTTCACCGCTCTCGTTTCGGAAGTGGCCGACTTGGCGGAAACCTAATTTTTGATAAAAATGAAGGGCTTTTGAGTTCTCCACCATTACCCCACCCCAGAGAATTATCCGGTTTTTGCCAAACTGTCGGGCAACATCTTTAATAAATGGGAACAAACGGGTGCCAATACCCTCATTTTGGTAGTTGTCAGCAATGCAAGGTCCAAAACGAATATCTGAATCAGTTAGGGTAATTCCATAACCTTGATACCTTTTAAAATCATTGGGCGGAATATCGAGGCTAAATTCCAATAGAGCAATAATTTCCTTTTTGTTTTTATAATGGGCAACAAACCTCAGTTTGTCATATTTGTCAATCGATTTACACATATTAGCTGCCATTTTGAGGTCATAACTATCCAGATTATAAAAGTGACGGGTTTGAGAAGATAGGTTTTGGAGAAAACTAGCTAACTTACTACTATCTGTGGCAAGCAAAGGGCGAAGAATTAGTTCTGTTCCGATTGGGCTTGAGATATTAAAAGTAAAAGTCATGTACTTATTATAATTGAGACTGGTTTTGTTGGTATTTTGGTAGACTAGAATATGCAAAAAAAACTGTTTGCGGTAGGAGTGGTTGTAATTTTGGCTGTAATTTTTATATTGAAATCGTATGAAGAAGATAAAAGCATTAGTTTACCTTGGCAAAAGAATTCCGATTCGATTGACATGAATAGCAGCCATTCCATGGATATTGAATCGTTGCGGCAGAGAGAATATAGAGGAAGTGAGGTTGTAGTGGAAGAGACATTGATACCAGGCTCAAATTATGACCGATTTATTGCTTCTTACATTTCGGATGGCAACAAAATTTATGGTTTGCTGACAGTACCTAAGACCGATAAACCGGATGCCGGATATCCGTTTATCGTATTCCTTCACGGCTACATTCCACCAAAAGAATATAAAACGACGGAAAGGTATGTAGCCTACCAGGATAATTTGGCCAGAAATGGTTTTATTACTTTCAAGATTGACCTGCGGGGCCATGGGAATTCAGAGGGAGAAGCAAGTGGGGCACACTTTTCTGAGGCATATGTGGTGGACACATTAAATGCAGTTAGTTCACTGATGATGTATCCGGATGCAAACCCGGAAATGTCCGGAATATGGGGACATTCAAACGGAGGACAGATTGGATTGCGGGCGATGGCAGTATCTGAGGACATAAGGGCTGGAGTGTTTTGGGCGGGGGTTGTGGGTAGCTTCGAGGGGATGCTGGAGACTTACAACAGCAAAATATCATTTTTGAATATTGACATAAATGAGCCGGAAATTGTAAAAGATTACGGACTACCGTCAGAAAATCCTGACTTTTGGAGAAAAGTTGACCCGTATTACCACCTTTCAAGTGTCGGAGCGATACAATTGCACCACGGAACGGCGGATAATAGTGTGCCGATAGAATTATCAAGACAACTAAAGGGTGCATTGGAGGAAGAAGGGAGAGTGGTTGAGCTGTTTGAGTATGAAGGTGGCGATCACGATTTGAGCAATCCAGCATTTGGAGTGGCAATGGAGAGGACTGTTGAATTTTTTAAAGAATATATTAGGTGAAATAATAGGTGTTTTTGAATAAATATGATATACTACCGAGATTTAAGTTAGGCAAAGAAACGTAGTCTGCCCCAAAATACCTTGAGTATTTTTTATTTTTAAGTTGGGCACATTAACTCTTGAGATCGTCGAGAGATGCCACAATTTAAAAATAAAATTATGAATAGAAGCGCATATTCGGGCGGTTCCCGTAGAAACAGCAACCAAAGAAATTTTCGTCATTTTAATAACCCCGGGACAAGCCGTTATGATAACAGGAAACCCAGGTTTAACAGAAAGAGTATCGACAGGTCACTTTATATAAAAAAGGCTGAAGATTTCGTAAAGATTGAAAACTATAATACCAGCAACTCATTTAGCGATTTTGCTTTGAATCCTCAGCTACTGGCAAATATAAAAGCTAAGGGATATATCAAACCAACGCAAATTCAAGATGAGGCTATCCCCCATATTCTTAATAAGAGGGATGTTTTGGGGATTGCTAACACCGGTACGGGAAAAACGGCGGCGTTTGCCCTGCCGATTATTGACAAAATTCTGAAAAACCCCAATGAAAGAGTAATTATTCTGGCTCCAACCAGAGAATTAGCTCTTCAAATAAAACAGGACTTTAGATCGTTTACCCCTGGGCTAAAAGTCTATATTGCTCTGGCAATCGGAGGAGCTTACATAAGGGAGCAGATTGTTGATATTAAAAGAGGGCCTAATATTATTATTGGTACTCCGGGAAGAATTAAGGATCTGGGTAACAGAAGAGTTATAAATTTTTCAGGCCTAAATACTTTAGTTTTGGATGAAGTTGACCGGATGCTGGATATGGGATTTGTTGAAGATATTAAATCGATTGTTAACCAAATTCCTGCAAGCCGACAGACCTTGTTCTTTTCGGCGACTATAGATAGAAAGGTTGAACAACTGATAGATACTTTCCTGAATAACCCGGTAAAAATATCAATAAAGACTTCTAACGCCTCTTCACACGTGGAACAAAACATCGTGAGAGTATCGAGAAATTCAAAAGTAGAAAAATTGCAGGAACTGGTGGGGATGCCAGACTTCAAAAAAGTATTGGTTTTTGGATCAACTCAAATGATTGTGGAGAAATTGTCGGTATCGCTAACACAAAAGGGATTTAGGGCCGGAGGGCTTCATGGCGGTAAAAGACAACACCAGCGTCAACAAATAGTCAAAAGCTTTAGGGAGAATCAGATAAATATCCTGGTGGCGACAGACGTGGCGGCTAGAGGTTTGGATATCTCTGATATCACTCACGTGATTAACTATGATGAACCGAATAATTACGAAGATTACACTCACCGTATCGGCCGGACCGGACGGGCGAATAATAAAGGCTACGCTTTGACTTTTGTGGACTAGGACTCATAGAACCAGGAATCGGCCGATGGAAAGACCGCCTGCTAACAATAAGGTGGCAAAAGCAAGAGAGGAGATAGTAACGTCACCGGTAATCATGCTTTCAATAATTCGAAGAATCAAGGTATGTGACAGAAATATGGCATATGAATGTTTGCCGATGGATTGTAAAAACCGACTATTTAGGATTGATTGATTAAACAGACTATTACTATAAAGCAACACGGCCGAAATTACACCAGTAGCGTAAACCATGACAGGGAGGCGGATAAAGCTGGTTGAGTAGACGATATTTTGAGTAGCTGTTAACAAAAAGTAAGAATCATAAGTAGACCATGACAAACCACCAGCTATTAATAAAATAATCAAATACTTTAGTCTTCGAAAAGAACGGAACAAATCCAAGTTAAATCGGGACATAAATGCACCAAGTAAAAAATAAAAAATCCAATTACTTATGAGACGATACTGTATTTGATCGTTTAATAGATATTTATTTGAGGGTATATTTTGTAAAGATGATGTTCGGATGGCAAAAAAATAAACTGCCTGGAAAAGCCCCGAAAGTAGTAGTAATACCAGATGATGGCGATGACGTTTAAGTTTTGGTAATATCAAAAATATAAGATATAACTGAAATATTAATGGTACGAAGTACAGGTGATAATCAGTTCTTCCGGATAATATGTTTCGCCAAATATTTAAGTTGCTTTCCTGCCAAGTTTCAGAGAATTTAAATATAACAATCAGTATCGCTGACCAGAGGAGATAGAGGGGTAAAAGCTTGATAATTTTTCTTTTTAAATATCTTTTAATATGAAGTTTTTGGTTCTGATATTTTCGACCTAAGCCAAACCCGGAGAGGGCCAAAAAAAGTGGTACGCTAAAGCGGGCGGCTTGATTCAAGAAAATAAATACAAAACATAAATTGCTGTCAGTATAAATAGTGGAAGGAAAGAGCGAAGACAAAGAGTGTAATAATATTACAGCTAAAATGGAAACTGCTTTGGCTATTTGACTTGTTTGAATTTCAGTTGCGGAATTATTCAAAATTTTTGACATAGAGCTTAATAGTTTAAGGGAGAGAAAAGGTCTGATCAGATTATACAAAACTTAGATGTTTTTATCTTACCGTACTTTCGGTCTCAGGAAGTGTGCCTTTGTAGACAAGTTTGTTTTCTTCAAAATGTGCGGTTTTTGCATAAAAGCCTTCAACCATAGAAAGTCGCGAGTTGACAAAGTCGATAAGGATTTGTTTTTTGCCTGTCACTCCGGATATCTCGCTTAAGAGTCCATTGATATCCATGGCATAAGCCGGGTTGATCAGACCCTTGTTTTGAGCCAAAATTAAATTTAGAGGTAAGGACACCCTACCAATTTCACACCTAATCGGCTCAAATATTCCCACTTTATTGTCAACCAAAGTAGCCTTGCCTTTTAGATAGAAGCTTGGATTTTCGGGCAGAAATCTCATGACCAAGTCAATAGCTTCTTTTGGGGCTAAAAAGGTCTGTCCATAAGTCGGGATTCTGGATTTGACTAAATTTCCGGAAATTTCTCCGGTGCCATCAGCATTAAATTTGACCTGAACATTTTTGTAAGGGTAATAAATGCCAAGCTTGTTGTTCATTATGGCAGTAATTTCACTTGAGGAGAAGGTGGTGTCGACGTCCCGTTTACCCGATGTCTTCCAGGTCACTGAGGTAGAACTATCAGCAGAGAGGGTCTCGTAAATAATTTGGCTTTTTCCCCTACCGGAAGAAAGATCGGCAGGAGTGTAATTAATGCCTAAATCTTTGGGCTTACTGGATCTGAAGGAAAAAAATAAATAAGTAGGAATTAGTACTACAAGAAGCAATAATACAATAAATATTTTACTTAATATCTTCATTGGTAAAGTATATACCAAATTTCGTTTTCAGAATATAATATTTATTATGAACGAAACATTGTTGACAATCATATTTGTGGCAGGAGTTACAATAATTTTTACGTTTATATCTTTGAGACAAAAAAATTCAGCGTGGAAAGGTGTGCTGACTGATAAAAAGATTAAAACTGATTCGGATGATAATTCATCTTATCGGTTGATATTTAGGACTGATGAAGGGAAAAGGGTAAAAGTTTCGGTAGCTACCAAACAGGGATTTGATCAGTTTCAGATTGGGGAAAGATTTGAAAAAAAGACGGGAGAATATTTTCCGGTGAGGGTTTAATTAACTTGAGAGTTTTTCTTACACTCTATTTTGGATAATTTTATGGTTTTTTGATAAACGATTTGTAGCATTAGTGATGCAAAAAATTATTCCTACTTTATGGTTTGATAATGAAGCTCAAGAGGCGACTGATTTTTACGTATCAATTTTTGATAATGCTAAAGTTTTAAATATTGATAGATACGGAGAAGAAAGCTCGAAGGTTTCGGGAAAACCAAAGGGATCGGTAATGACAGTTAATTTTCAAATTGAAGGTCAAGAGTTTATTGCCCTAAACGGAGGACCGGAGTTTAAGTTTTCGGAAGCAGTATCGTTTTTGATAAATTGCAAAGATCAGGAAGAAGTAGATTATTATTGGGAAAAATTAACTTCAGAGGGTGGTCAGGAAAGTGTGTGCGGATGGCTGAAGGATAAATACGGAGTGTCCTGGCAGGTGGTACCGACAGTTTTGGATGAGATGATTCGAGACAAGGATACGAAGAGGGCAGAACGGGTGATGAAAGCAATGCTGCAGATGAAAAAGATTGAGATAAAAGCCCTGAGGGAAGCGTATGAAACGGAGTAAATTTACTTAAGTTCAGCGATGTTCACCAACCACTCAATCCCAAATTTATCCTGAAGCATACCAAAAGTATCACCCCAGGGTGCCTTTTCTAAGGGTTCGCGGATGGTGGCGCCTTCAGAAAGTTTGTTAAAATAACTTCGAAGTTCCTGCTCGTTGTCGCTGCTTAATGACATACTCATATTGTTCCCGGGACGATATTCCATACTGTTTGGGGTATCGGCAGCCATAAAAGTAATACCATTGTCGGCTTCCAACATGGAATGCATAATTTTGTTGTCCTCGCTAGGATCATCTGAAGCATTAAATTCTTTAAAAGTGTTCATTTCTAGCTTACCTCCAAAAACGGACTGATAAAATTCCATGGCTTCTCTTGCGTTATCCCTAAAGCTTAAATACGGGTTTAATAATGTTTGCACTTTGCTCCTTTATTAATAATTAACAAGTTAACAATACGAGAATATCGACAAGATATAAGAAAACTAAGAGAATAATATTAATAAATCGTTAGAAGATGGAAGTGGGACATCTCCAGAGCCAAGCGGTAATATTGGCTCCACCGTTTGCTAATTTAATGGCCTTTTTTAGTTCATATTGGCTAATCATTTTATCCAAAGGTTCCCTTTTTGGAATGTTTCCGGTATAGTACTTTTCCAAAATTGGCAAAGCCCGGATATCACCTAGTTGGCCTAAAGCCCAAATAGCATGATTCCTGGATCGATAATTTTGATTTTCGTCTTCAAGCAATTCCGTGAGGGATTGTACACAGTCACCACCGTACTGCCATCTGGCATTTTGACAAAGACTTTTGGCTTCGTGCCCGATCCAAACGCTACCTATAAAAAATAGTAAAACAAAAATACTGATACCAATAGAGGCGAAAAATAATAATTTTTCTTTAATTTTGGCCATCTGTTTCTCCTTGGTAGACAAAGATGTCTTCAATAATAACTTTGAACAACCTAGACAGCTTGAAAGCGAGATTAAGAGACGGAAGATATTTGTCTGCTTCTATGGCGATGATGGTTTGCCTAGTAACTCCAACTTTGTCCGCCAACTGCTCTTGAGTAAGTTCAGAATTAACTCGATACATTTTTAACTTATTCTTCATAGCTATCTCCTCCATATTTTTTGTTGAAGAAATGGTAGGAAATGGCATAGATGGCAATTAAAAATAAAGTGAGGTATGCGAATATGAAACCCAGGGATTCGATAAACATCCATTCTCCCCTACTAAAAACAACCAAATTCCCTTTTGCTGGTAACAGAAGTAGGAAGGACAAAATACCTATTGTCGGTGTGAATATGGAATAAGCCATTTTGGCAGCTTTTTCCTGAACATCGACTTCTCTTTCGTCTATTTTAATGTTAACTTTTGAGCGAACTAAGGCCATAAAGACCATGCCAGTTAGAACACCTGCAGTCGCCAATAGATAGCTTTGTCTTGTGACAGCCAGAGAGATGATTATTCCAACAAACAATGCAACAATAATGCGAATTTGTCTATATCTTTTTCTGTTCATAAAGAAATAGTATAGTTTGTTTTACATTTTGTCAAGTATTATATACATCTGTGAATGTGCGATTTCTTTTTTGACTATAAAAAAAATTATTTCAGAAACAAAACTACCGATCAAGGTCGGTTGATATCCTACACACATTTCTTTTCACAGATTGTCTGATTTTTTAGTGGGGCTAGTAATTTGGCTTAGCTTACTATCAATAAATAATCCAATAAGTTCTTGTGCTGAAAGTTGATTATCGGCTTGATAAACATCAACTAAATAATCCTTTAGGGCGAAAAAAGAAATTTCACCAATGTCTTTGGTTATCAAGACATCACTTTTTTGTTTAATAATAAGCTTAGCAACTGCTAAACCAGAACGTAATTTTTGGTTTTTATAAGGATTTTCTATGACGTAATGACCTATGATTTTGCCGTTTTTGACATTAGCAAATAAGAGATACGGAGAACGGCTAAACTTTTCGTTTAAAATTGAATCCAAGCCTTTGTCAATTTTAACGGGAATAACTATATGAAAGAAGTCACTTTTATACGGTTCTACATGTACAGTAAACGAGTCTACTTCCGGCACCCGGCTTTTGATTTCCTGTTCAATCCTATCGGCAATCTCATGAGCTCGGTTAACATCAATAAATTTTCTAATTCCAATTTTGGTTTCCCCAAAAACGAAAGGGCCGGCTTTTCTTAACTTCAAATCATAATATTCTTCTACTCCTGCTGAATTTTCAATTACTTGCGAAACCGTATTTATCACATCTTCTTCGGGACTGACATCCATCAGTGTGAAGATAGAATCCCTGGCAGTCTCGATACCAATTTTTAGTATCAATAAAGATATAAAAATCGTAATTACTCCTTCGACAAGAGGTATTTGATAAAAGGCGGCGAGGGTTCCTACTAAAACAGCAGTTGATGAAAAGATATGCGTCCTATTCTCTTCACCCATGGCAATAATACTTCGGGCGTTAATAGATTTACCGATTTTGATTTCATAATTTCCAAAGAAAAAGAGAATGACTGCATCAAGCAACGAGACCAGCGCAGCTAAAAACGGTAATTTGATTTCAGAAAAAGTAAACAATCGCTGATAACCCTGCCTCGCCATTTCCCACGAAGCGTATAAAACTAAGACTGAAATTACAAGGGCACCCAAATTTTCTGCTTTATAAAACCCGTAAGGAAAATGTTCGCTAGATTTTTTTTGTGCAATCTTTAAACCTAGCCAGGAAGTGATTATTGATAGAATGTCAGAAGCGCTATGAATAGCATCAGAAATTAAAGCTGTGCTTCCTGATAACAAGCCAACAATTGTTTTGGCGGCCACTAACAAACCTTCCAGAACAACAGCATTTTCAGCTAATTTTTGACCTTTTTTCAAACCATCTTTGTTGTTTGCAATTTTTTCATTCATTTAATACCGTTACTTTCGGACCATGGGCGAGCCGCACTTTGGGCATTTTATTTTGTAACAAGGAATTCCAGTAGTATGAGCAATTTGATGTCGACATTTTGGGTTAGTACAAATACAGTAGCCTCCCGGACCTGGGAGTGTACCTCTCCTTCTACCAAAACCTCTACCAAAACCAAACATATTCCATCCTCCTTTTAAAATATTTGAGTTAATTAATTGTATTTAAACGATGATCTTTATTCAAGTTAATTAGATTTGATCTCTGATATTTGCTTTTGAAGATCAGATTTTATGTCTTCGTCAAAACCACTATAAGCATTGTCTCCCAGGAAGATAAGCGGATAGTATGAGAATGTTTTGGAAACTCCTTGACTCGAAGCAAATCTGTTTTTGTAGCTAGTAAACTCTTCGTTAAAGTTATCTTCACCCTCGATATGCTGCTCTACGGGGAAATCAATATCTTTGACAAAGTTTAAAAAATCAAGACACATCGGACCTTTTCCGTTGTGAAATACAACCAAACTATTTTTATTGTTTTTCAACTCAGGAATGAGTTCGATTTCTTCTAAGGGAACTGCCGGCTTGGGAACGGTATATTTAACTTCGGTGTTGTAGGGTATTTCCGAATAAGATAGTTTTTGAGTGTCAACCTGTTTGGACCAGCTGTCAAAATCCAGCCAATTAACTTTTGATGAATCAAGGGCTACTTGGTAAGCATCCCACCACCCGGCTCTTGTACCACCGATGTAAACGTGAGATACCAGGACTAGATCCTGATAATTTTTATTTAAGTTCTCTTCGAGAATTTTCTGGAAGTCCTGGGCGGTTGATCCTCTTTGGAATAAACTGACATCACACAAAGAACCAGATCCCATGTCTTCAAAGACCAGGTTGGAAACAAATAATAGTTTAGCTTTGTATTCTTTAGGTGAATAAACTTTAGCCTCAAGATCCGTTCCTCTCGCCAAAATAAACGGGATGCCGAGAGCGTCGGCCGCTTTTAGGGTGTTTTCATCATAAGCAAAGTATTTGGAGCTAAAAATTTTTATCGGTTTTTCTATGATTTCTTCTGCAAACTCTTTGTATTCCTTCATAATGTCATATTGTTCCTGATATGGCATTTCCCAAAATGGCGCTTCACCGTAACCAGTAGCAACTTCATAGCCTTTGCTGGCAAGATTTTTAAAATAATCAGGATATTTTTCTAACACAGACCTTTCCGGTTTAAAAATTGCTTTTAAATTACGATTATCAAGCTCTTTTTCCCACTTATAATATCCGGTGATATCTCCGGTGTTTTCCGATAATAGTATCAGACCATTAGTAACCTTATTCTGTGGACGTCGAACATAATTACCGTAGATTACAGAAAGAATAACAAATACAGAAATTAGGATTAGGGTGATTTTTTTCATGTTTATTAAATTTTTATGATGTGAATATATATGCATTATATGTCTGATAAATTTTATTTGTCAATTTGCAATTTATGATTGTCAAATAATAGATAAAGATTGGTATAAAATAGAATATCAATGAAAGATGACAGTAAAAATTTTTGGATGCAAGACAAAGTGTTTATTCGAATTACAATCGGAACACTATTATTACTGATGGTGCCATTCTTGTTAATGACTTTCAAAATTCCGCTCCGCTATATGATCCAGGAAGCAGATATGAAGTAATTAACTGGGAGTTAGCTGTGGGAGTTTTTACAAGTTGGGGAAGTTAGTTGAAAAATAACAATATTATTTTTCGTTTGTTGTCTTGTATTTTTGGAGACGAAGTAGTCCCCTGGATGGTTTATAAACTTTGTCTGGAAACTTTTGGGTAAGTTTCCAGATGCAGCCATTCACCGTTTTTGGATGAAAGTTGTGATCTGATGCCTTAATTTTGGAAAGTAATTCTGACCAATGCAAGCCTTCCGGATGCTGATCGAGTAATTCAAGTGCCTTTGCGTTTATGCGACCGGTAATTGTGGTATTGTCCATGTTTTATAAAGTATATCTATATATAATTTTAACAATTTTTTAGTGTATTATTTTATAAACTGGATGTGTCTGGTTCGAGTATGATAAAATGGACTAAAAAAATATTCATTAAAGTCATGGCGGTTTCTTTGTTGGCCGGACTTGTCGTTATGACTGTCTATTTCGGTATCGAATTTAAGAAAGCAAAAGAGGGTTATGAAAAAGAGAAGCAAGTTAATAAATCTATTGAGACGACATTGTCTGAAACAAAATTAGAGATTGATATATTAAAGAACGAGGACCAGTACAAGGCAAATGAAAATTTAATTTCCCAGATTGAAGAGATAAAATCAACATTTAAAGGTGCGGTTGACTCTTACGAAGACATTTTAAACTTAGAACCTAAAGTTAAAAATGTGACCATGTTAAGGGAAAAATTTGCAGTGGTGTTGCACAATATTTCTGAGTTCAATTATGCATCGGCTTCAGCAAGTATAAAAGATTTAACGTCTGAAATTGAAGAGATTGAAAACCAACTTGCAAAAGAAACCCAGATTCCGCAATCCATGGCAAGCGTGGCCGAGTCATCCAGCCCGCCAGAGTCGGGATATTCACGACAGAAAGTGGTAATAGATGTGGGCGAATTTATTGTCAGCATCGTGTCGGCTGATTTAAGTTCGACGAGAGTAATAATCGGGACGGCGTCTGACGGTGACTGTAAGGACAACTGTCCGGTCAAACCACTTGCCCAATATGTTTCCGAAAACGGGGCATATGCTGGAATAAACGGAACTTACTTTTGCCCAGCGACATATCCTGATTGCGCCAACAAGAAAAATTCATTTGATCTTTTGGTGATGAACAAAAATAAAACATACTTTAATTCTGAGAATAACATCTATAGCAATAACCCAGCAGTAATTTTTGGAGATAATTATGTTAGATTTGTCAACAATGCTTCGCAATGGGGTAGGGATACGTCAGTAACCGGCGTTATTTCAAACTATCCATTGCTTTTATTTAACAAAGAAGTAGTTTTTGGAGGAGACGGTGATCCAAAAAAAGGTAGTAAGGGGAATAGGTCTTTTGTATCTAGCCTTGGCAATAAGGTTTATGTTGGCGTGGTTCACAATGCAACGGTGGCAGAATCGGCTTTAGTAATGAAAGCTTTGGGGATGGATAATGCCATGAATCTGGATAATGGCGGATCGACTGCGTTGTGGAGTGGCGGATATAAAGTAGGGCCGGGCAGAGAATTGCCGAATGTGATTTTGTTCGTGAGAAAATAGTGTAGAGGGATGGATAAAATTAAATTATTGATTCTGATTTTGATGGTAACGCTGGCGATGGTTTTGGTTAGAGATGGCAGAAAAGTTACAATAGATCAAAGCACAAAGAACTACGAAAAGGATTTACCGGAAAAGATTGAATGGAGAGTTCCGTTTACAGCCCAAGCACCGTTGGGTGATTGGGAAAGTGTTGAACAAGGGAACGGGTGCGAGGAAGCATCAATAATAATGGCATATTCCTGGGCTTCTGACAGAGAAATAAGTTTGGAGTCGGCAGTTGATGAAATTGAGGCAATGTCTGATTTTTCATTTAATTTATTTGGTCATTTTCATGACATTTCAAACGAAGACACCTTAAAATTATTCAAAGAATATTTTGAATTTGATAATGCTTATTTGGAATACGAGGTAAGTGTCGGGAATATCAAAGAAAAATTAGCTCAGGGTAATATTGTCATTGTGGCAGTAAATGGAGACATACTTGGGAACCTATATTACGATATTCCGGAGCCAGCAAACCATAAAATTGTAATCAAAGGATATGAAGAGGCGGGTCAAGAGTTTATTACTAACGACCCGGGAACTTCAAGAGGTGAAAGTTATCGGTATAAATACGACCGGTTGTTTGAGGCCATTACCGACTATCCTACCGGGTATCTGGAATCGTTTGAAGAAGTGGTTAAGTCAATGATTGTAGTAGAGAAAGATTCTTAGCTATTTTGACCGTAGGTTGTCTTAATTTGAGCGTAAACGTCGGGCCAGGATTGACAAGGAATAATCTTTCTTAAGGTGGGTTTACACGAGCTACTGCCATAGAGAAAAAAGGTCCCCTGATAACTTTCAGGCAAGGAATTGGCCACAGCCAACTTATCATCGATGATCCCGACAACCTGAGGATAGAGGAAGTCTAGGGTGGCGGCTTTCCATTTGTCGCCATCTTCAGAAGTAACTTCTGCCGGACGGGCGAGAACGTCCAATTTGGGGAAATTGTGTCTGGCCAACCATTTACGAGTGCCTTCAATTACTGTCCGCGGCCGAGTGGTCAGATAGCCAACAAGGGGGATGATTGAACTAATTTCTTGGACGTAGTGATTGGCATCGGCGATAAGTGTCATCGATTCCTGCATCTTGTCATTTTCTCTGGCTTGTTCCATCCAGTTGAGTGCGTCAGGAGTCTGCCAATAAGGAACATTTTGGGTGTATCGGTATTTGATGGCCATTTCCCTTATCGATAGGTTTTCAGGGTTACCAAATTTTTTTTGCATTTGCTCTATCCAATAGCCAATAGTCCATGAGAGTGTTTCGTCAATGTCCAAGACTAAGCCTTTAGAATTGCTTGTCGCAAGGTTTTGTTTAAACGTTGTTATTATATGATCTACCAGAGGCATGTTCGTTGTATATTATTGTACTGTAAGAATTCTACTAAATTTGCTAGAATTTACCTAGTATTTTTGGGAGATAAATATCAATTAAATTAAATAATACTTATGGGAGAAAGAATTGTTTTGTGTAGAGATGGTGCTGAATATAAACAGTTATACATGGAATTAGAAGAAGTGGGCGCTCCCCCTCCAACGAGATTTGATGTGAGACGAGCAGTTAGACAAGAACAAGCAACATACGATAAACTTATAAAGGAAAGCCGGATAGCGCTACCAATAACCCCCCGTATCTATTTACCTCCTTTACCTGATCCAATCGATAGACACAGTAATTTTGTTAAAAGGCCTAGAAGAAGACGAATTTAGCGCTTGACCATTTCGTTTGTTGTAGAATCGTAGCATTCCGGGATTAAACTTTTGGGATAATCCGGATAATCGGTTAGGTTTTCGCACATAATTACACCGTTACCATCCCAGACTATCTGCCAATCACCGTCGACTTTGGCAGCAAACCACATACCACCACCCATGGCTGATTCCTCTCTGACACCACCGGTAGCGTACTGGCCGTCATTTTTTGAGATGGTCAGAATTATATCTTGTGGATCCCAATCGTATTTAGCTACCAAAGCTGCTTTAATCAAGTCCGAGTCAGAACTCTCGCTGACACAAGGTTCTTCCCAGGAACGAAGACACTTTTGCTTTGCCTCGCACCACTGATAGCCGGCCGAGACGATACATCCATGTTCGTCTTTATCGTCGCCCACTAAAGTCTGAGTGGGAACGGCCGATTCAGTTGCGATAGAAGTAGTTTCGGGACTGATCGGATTATTTCTGGCATATTGATAACCAAAATAAAAACCTATAAATGGAAGGAAGGCGAAGAGCAAAATTGCCAAAGCTTTTGATACTGGTGTAACCGTGGTTACTGATTCGGGTAATTTCATAATTAAATATTACACAAAAGTTGATGGCCTGCAATTGAAAAGAATTTAGGTTGTAGAAGATAATGTCGTGATAAGATTTGAGCAATATGAATCTCAAAAATGATAGCTATGTAATTTATATAAGTACTAATAATTTTACGGAGAAGTATTTCAAAGATAAAAAGGGTTGGTTGAAGATCTCAGCACAAGGAAAAGAATTTCGAATGACGGCGGAACAAGTGCTAAATCATTTGCTGCCAGCTGTTGCCGGTGTTAAGCAGAATTTAATTCTAAAAGTGGAACACAAAGAGTCCACTACTTTAGGATGAATAAAAAATTTAGTACTACTCTTTTTATCTTTTATATTTTGGCAATAGTTTGGATAATCTTATTTAAGCTTCAACCATCCATTGGTTTATTGCCAAAAATTAGAGATATCAATTTAATACCGTTTTATGGCGAAGATATTAAAAGTGTAACTTGGTATATTCGTGACCTGGTATATAACATGTTCGTGTTTGTACCTTTTGGCATTCATATTGGCATGTTAAGACCAGACTGGTCATTCGTTCGCAAGATAGCACCAATCGTTTTAACCAGCCTTGCTTTTGAACTGATTCAGTTTGCTTTTAGTATTGGTGCTACGGATATAAATGATTTAATTCAGAATACCTTGGGTGGTATTGTTGGCATAGGTGTGTTTTATGTATTTAAGAAAAACTTCCAAAGCAAAAGCTTTTTACTTATTAATCTACTGGCACTTGTTGCAACAATAATTTTTTCGATTTTGGTCGGGCTTATGCTATTTGGTTTTTTAAGATTCAGGATTGCACCTTATTAGATGTTTGGGTGGGCTGTTATTTGGAGGCTCAATTACCGTATATTAGAAGTTCAGATATGGTTACAAACTTGTATCCTTCAGATTGCAATTTTTCAATTAATTGTACTAGTGCCTGCCTACCACTGGTACAAGATTCACAAAAGGGTAAGATATTTTATAATCTTAATTAAATTAAACCGGAAAAAAGTAGAATTAAGAAGACGGCCGTAAGGACAGCGAAGATTGCCACAGTATTAGTGAAAAGGTTAAGGGCTTCTTTTTTCTTGCCTTCAATGAAAAGTAGGAGTGGTTGATAAAAAAACAAATATGCCATAACGGCAACAGAAAGTGTCAGTAGTGATAGAAATACAATCGGAGCAAAAAAGGAATCCGGCTTGTTCTTTATGGGTTGCGTAACAAAGTTCATTACTGTGACACCGAGGAAAATATAGGCTGAAGCGCTAAGAGCGTTGATTAGGGGGTTCTTTGTCATTGAGTTGATTATACCAAGTTGATTCGATAGGTGGCGTTTCTAGATAAAGTATGTTTTAGTGCTCGCTCAATGGAACAGATTCAGAACTAATTTAAGTATCTAACCCCCACCCCTCACTTTACAGAATCAATGCCTAAAGGTCTTTGTGTGTAAGAAAAAAAGAATAAAAAGAAATCTTTTGCTGATATTTTTTAATGATATTGTGGTTATCCTGTGATGTAACTATTTTTAATTAAGAGCTATTTTGTTATTTTTTTATTAATAAATTAGTTATGAGTATATTTTGTGTTCATTTTTGTTATTTATTGCCAGTAATTTAGAATAATTTATTGATAACAATCGTAACTATTTTAACTATAAATTACACCTAAAATCACGATATTTTTTAATAGAAATAGATAGTTAATAAAAAAGTCAAAAATAAAATAATCAGGCTGGTTTTCGCTTTAATTAAGAAATATCAGAAATTAATTTTGAGTATTCAGTTTCAAAATTTGTATTATTTCCTGAACTGTAGAATGGCAATCCAATAAGATAATATTTATTGTTTTCTGCCTTTAATATATTTTCTTTACCAAACTTCTCGCTTATCTTTTCCAAAAAAGTTTCTTTCCAACCATCATGTCCTGTTTTAAAAGTATTGTCAAAACCTAAAAACTGGGTTCCTTTTGGTTCAATAAAGACTTGATAGTATAAATTTTTATCTGATTTATCTTTAAGGAACAATATAAAATCTGGCTGGAAACCTAATCCTTTATCAAAATCATAGATTTTATAGACTTCTTCATTTCTTAATAAGAATACTTCTGCATATTTACTTTTTAAGTCTTGTATTTGTTCTTCAATAAAATCAACTAATCCTTTTTCTTCACTTGTTCCAGCGAAACCATCTAAAATATACCAGTCGTTTTCAGTTGAAATATTGTCATTAAGATTTAATCTATCAATTACTTTTGTTTTTGGTTCTCTAAATACTTCTTCAATTTTTCTTGGATAAAATTCTGTAGTTCCAATTTTTGGACTTATATTCTCTTTTAGTTTATAAAAAACAATATTTAAGAAATCTAATACCATGTCTAATTTTTCGGAGTTAGGAAGATTATCGTAGTTTTGGTCTTTGTTTAAGATTGCAGTTATTTTAAAATTTCCAAGAAATTCATCTTTCTGCAAATCATCAATACTTTTTATATTTAATTCTTGTGAAAGTGAGTTAAACCTACAAACAGAATTATCATCTTTAGCAATTATATTAATTGCTTTTCTAAAAATATGTTTTTCTATATCTTTGACTAATATTGAGAAATTTGGTGTCCATTTTTTATCAATGGCATTTTCTCTTATTTGTTTTTCTTCTTTACTAAAGTCAACAACTTCTTCTCTTAATACATTTCCTTTAGCTACATATGGGTTTATAAATTCATCTTTAATTTCCTCAAGAGAAGTCTTTTTTCTGTTTGGATTATCAATTTGTTTGTTTTCCCAAATTTTTATAATTTTGTAATAATCCGATTCTTTAAAAGATTTTTTAATATCAAAAGTTTTAAATTCTCTATCATCTCTGATATAGCCATCTTTTTTCAATTCCCTTTTTAATTCATCAATATAACGGCTGTCATTTATACTGTAAAAAAATAGTTCTTCTAAAATTCGCAACTCATTGTTTATATCGTCATCAAATTTCCTTTTATTTATCTGCATGTCTTTAAAGGCAAAAGGATAATATCTTACTCCCCTGCCTATAAGCTGTTTTTCAGCAACCGTTGAACTTCCAGCCCTTCTGTTTCCAACTGCATCAGCACCTTCATCTCTTGTTTCGTATAGTCTAACTATGTCAAATAAATTTAAGACATCCCAACCTTCATTTAACCTTTGAACGGTAAAAATACCCCTTATATGGTTTTCCTTGTTTTCTAGGCTGTTTAAGAGCTTCTCCTGGTCATAAGTTATTTCTTCTGACTTAGATTTATTTGTTTCTGAATTGGTAATAATTATAGTTCTATCCGTGAAATTATTTTTAATATAGTTAACTACTTCACCGTAGTTTATATTTTCGTTTTTTATAAAATTCAATACTTGTTCAGTTCTAGTTTTTCCCTGCTCATAAATACTTTGTCCTTGTGAAACAATACCAATTATATTTTTCAAAAAATCAAAGTCTGATAATTTTAAATTGCTTGTTAAATCCAAAAAGTTCTCATAGTCATTTTTTGATTCTTCTATTGTTTTACTTCTAAAAAGAATTACGGGTTTAAAGTTTGGAATATTGTTTTTAACTGCAATTTTGTGCCTATACCAATTAAACAAAAGTGCTTGGAGAATCCTTTCATTCTTTGATAATGATGATGAAATTAAGTTTATTTCTTTGGTGTAACCTGCACTTAAAAATTCTTTTAAACCAAATTTAAAAATAATTTTATCTTCATATTTTTTCTCAATTTGTTCGTTCTCTGGTATGGTTGCAGTAAATTCTAGTAATACATTTTTATTATCTTTAGAATTGCTTTTTTTGTTTAAAATGAGTTCTATTACGGTATGCTCCCACCCCTTTCTTTCTATTTCCACCTTACTGGATTTTGCAGTTAGTTCTTCAGGAACCAATTCTTCTTGTATCCCATTTCTATTTCTAGTGTCTGCATTAAGATGGTGGGCTTCGTCTGCCAACATAACAATATTTCTTTTGTATAAATCGTCTAAAGTAACCTGATTTTCCTTTTGAATATGAATATCGTTATAGAGCTTTTGAATTGTTGTAAATTTAATTTCTATTCCCTGTGGATTATCACTGAAGCTATCAACCTGTTTGATTGGTATGGTTTTATCTTCAATAATAATTTTATTGCTAAACAAATATTTCTCATGTGAGCTGTTAATAAAATTTTCTTCAGTCTTACTAACAATATTATTTTGGTTAACAAAAAATAAAAAACTTCTATAGCCTTGTTTGTAATAATATAAAATAGTTGAAGCCATAAGAAGTGTTTTTCCTGTTCCTGTAGCCATATTGAACATTAGATGTGTCGGTGAATTTGGATTTTCCCTGCCCTTAATCAATTGATATGTTAAGAAATTACTAATAGCTTTTTCCTGCCAATCAAAAAGGTTATATTTTAGATTGTTTTTTATATATTCAGGAATTTCAGGCTTAGTAATATTTAGATTAAATGCCTTTTCTGCAAGTGTTTCGTATAAATTCTTTATATCTGGCATGATTATTGTTTGTCGTAATAAAATTTGGAAGTTGTTTTTTTGTCTAGTTCACTAATCCCATACCTTTTATCTTCCATTTCAGTTTCATTTACATACATCTGATTGTTGTCTAGCATGGCAATAAACAATTTCTTTTGGTCGTCTAATGACAGTTTTTTAAATTCTTCTTCCTTTGATACTTTTTCCTTAAATTCTTTTATTTTTAGGTTGTAATTTAGGAAATATTTATCGTACATTTCATCAAATAATTTATTGAGTTCATCTAAACTCTTGCAATCAGAAATCTGTTTTTTAGCTGTTTCATTCCATTTGGCAAGTTCACAATAAATAAAAGAATCATTTGAATCATTTCTTTTTAATACCTCTTTAATTCTTGGAGCTGTTATTGTTTGGATATAATTCATTTGTTCAATCAAAATAAATTTCCTATTTCCCCCGTCTTCTTTATTAAGATTCAAAACAGCATGCCCCGTTGTTCCTGAACCAGCGTGATAATCTAAAATAATTGCTTCCTTATCATCTTGAACAACTGCATAGATTGCATCATAAACATTGTAAAGTGATTTAGGAAAACTAAAATTTGATTCGGGCACTAAGTCTTTTACAAGTTTTGTACCATATTCGTTGGCATCATATCTTTTATCAACCCATACAGTCTTATACTGCCCAAAATCTTTTCCTATTTGAATATCATAAACGCCTTCTTTTTCAGTGACTATAAGTAAGTCTTTTATCTTATCAACACTTTGTCGTGCATACCTCCACTTTCTTTCAATTCCTTCTTTATCTACAGGGTATACTTCAACAAAATCTCCATTGTGAATATTTACTTTTGGATGATTTTTATCATCACATACATCACCAAAATCAACAACCTGCTTTGTACACTTATCAACAATAATGGGATAGAAACAGTTTTTAGCATCAGTTCTTAAGGATTCACCTCCATTATCTCGCAAGCCCCTTCTTTTTATGTCCTCATCTGCAATTTTTCTATTCTTAATGGTTTTTGTTCCTTGAGGAAAAATAAAAAAAGCATATTCATGTGTATATGAAAAATTTGTTCCCTGTGCTCCTCTTGGATTATGAACAATTGTTATGCAATGATTTTCGTAATTATTAAACATTTCATCAATTAACACCCCCAATGATGTTTGTTCATTTTTATCAATCGCAATTATCATAGCCCCATCATTGGCAAGAAGTTTTTTGGCAACTTCTATTCTGTTTTTCATAAAAGTTAACCAAGTTGAGTGATTAAAATTGTTGTTATATGCAAAAGTATTGTTACTACTGGGTGGGTTATACGGAGGGTCAATATATATCAATTTTATTTTTTCTGCATACTGTTTTACTAGACTATGAAGGGCAATTAGATTGTTTCCCTTAATAATCAGATTTTCTTTTATTGTGCCGTTTCCATCTCTTTTAATTTCTCCTACTTCTTTTTCTCCGTCTTTTGTATATCTTTTCCAGTTTACTAAAGCCTTTTTATCAAATAATCTATCTATTTCATCATGAGCTAAAACTTGATTAAAAAATATTTCTTTTCTTTTTGATTTTTTCTCCTCATATTCTTCTGATTTTTCACTGTATTCAAAATAAGTGTCTAAACCTTCTTCACTACTCTGACCGCCCTCTAAAACACAATCTTTGTATGGAAAATCTAGGACAACATCATTTGTATCTTTAAGAAATTTTTTACCGTCAGAAAGCCCTATTCTGTTTTTATATGCCGTATATGAATTGTCTATTTTGTTTTCTTCCATGAAGAAACGGAAGTCATTTGTTTTAAACACATATACATCTTTTATTTTTATAAAAAACTCGTCTTTTAATTCTTTTTCTTGGAGTAATAAACTTATGATATTTTCATATAAATCATTTTCTTTATCTCCGAAATTATCTAAAGTGTCTAGTAATTTTGTTTGATTTAATTCTGTTTTGTCCTCATTCCAAAGTCGTGCTTCATTTTTTAAAACTTTAAGTATTAATTGTTTTGTTTGTTTCATTGTTTAATTGTTAAAAAATCAGTATGAGTTATTTTACCCCGATTATAATTATTATTGTTATTTGTCTTTATATTTAAATTTACGACAATATATATCCTGTGAAACATTAAATTAATTGAGAAGAAAAGGTACACAGGTAAAATAGTTACTCAAGTTAAGAAGATAAATAGCCTATTGTTAGGCTAAATATTATTAATTGTAAACTGTGTGTCTGATGAGATAATAATATCGCCATCTGTTATATGTTATTTACCGCATATTTCCCTTAGATTGAACTGTTTTGTTGTTCTTATTTTATGTAGTATGAAGTTTCTTTTTATTACACGGGTGGGGTGGGCTAAAGAGTATCGCCATGAGATGTGGGTAGTAGTAATTAATATATACCCCCCTTTCCAAAATTTTTATAGTTTTTTAGATTTTAGTTTTTTAGTAAATTCGTGGGATAATAAGGTGAATATAAATATAAAATACAAATGAAAATTAAGTTTATTGTTGGCGACCCTCCAATGGATTTTGCTAAGAACTGGAATGAAATATCTAAATGGAGTAAATCTAATTCAACTTATTATTCTTTTGAAGAATACTCAAAAATAAAAGGATTAGAGTTAATTGATGATTTTAAAAAGGAAATTATCAAAAGTAGGATAAATATTAATATCCCTAAAGAGGGTTATGACTATAAAAAAATAATTATAATTGTTGCATTACCTAATCCGTTTGAAACAGAAGATAACATAATACGAAAAAACATAGAGAATGAGGTAAAAAGATTAAACGAGATATTTGTATTTGATAATTTTGTAAAAAAACAAATCCCTTCATTGGTTTTAGGTAATTTTGTATTACCAAGTGAATCCAAGAAAAATCTTGATGGAAGTATTAATTATGAAGTTACTAGAAGTGAAGAATTTGATGAAAATGGCAACCTAGCTACCTACGGAATATCTATAAATATTATCCGTCTTGTAAAGAAAAATAAACTAATTAAGTTTATCAGAGATAATTGGGAGGATATTGGTTATGCGGTAGATGAATTGCCTAAAAATAAATTCAAATTAACCAATTATGAAATAGAAATTTTTAATCTGAGAAAACAAAAATTACCTTTTAAAACTGTCGCAGATAAAGTGGTTAAAAAACAAAATATAGATAATATAAATGGTGAAATTAATGAAGATTCAGTAAAAACGGCTTTTCATAGAACAGAAGAAAAACTTGATTCGCTTGTAAAGAAAAAAGTAACAAAGAAATAGTATAACTACAGTTACCTAAATTTTAAGACACAGATAATACCTATCTTTCCGTATATTATCTTGTCATGTTAAAAACCAATAAATATTTTGAAACCAATTCTTTAGCATTGGCGAGTGCCATTGCTTTGTTCTCCCCTATCGTAGCTATAAGAAAAGATTTAAAGAAAAATAATTGTATTTTTTCTTTTGAAAAAACACCTAAGATTGAAAAAATAATTTCTAATTATTGGGATAAAAAATTATTAGTTGACGCTTCAGAATACTTTGAAAAAATAAAGATTCTAAAAGCGAGGATATACGAAACTTTATGAATATATCCAACGAACTAATAGAAGAACTTGGAATGATTTTAAAAGAGGAATTTGGTCTTATGCTTGACCGAGAAAAATTAAATAATTTGGCTAATTTTTTGGTTGATTATTACCAAAATTTATTATCAATTAACAACCGTAAATGAAAAAACTAAGAACACTATCAAAAAACAATATTATTAGAAGCCATAGAATAATGGAAAATGCGATAAAGGAAAAATGTTTTGACTGTATGGGAGGTCAAAAAAGAATAGATTGCGAATTAAATTCTTGTTCCCTTTATTTGTTTAGACCTTGGTCAAAGAGGTCAAAATTAGAAAGTTAATTAAATAGCTGAACCTAATTATAAGCATAAAAATATGAATTTATCCTATGATGTATCATTAAGTGGTTTTATATGTATTCCAAGAAATATTGTTCCTGGACTGATAAAAGAGCTGGGCTTGTCTGGTTTTGCAAAGTATTTGATTTTATTAAGTCAGGCAGATTTTGATAAAAAACATAAACATTTTTCAAAAATAATTAGGGATGATAAAAAAATTGGAAAAAAGTTTGGAA
>CAZFAI010000006.1:12935-32155 GCA_964516555.1 uncultured Gammaproteobacteria bacterium | reverse complement strand
TGGCATACTCTCATGGGCCCAAAAAGGATCCAGAATACCTCTCAGCTTTATGGACGCCGTCATGAAAGTCACCTTCCCAACTTTTTCACGGATACAGGACGAAGCCGACATTCTCAAACGTTCTATTGAAAAAAGCATATTTTTTATTTCCTTTTTAGTATTTCCTTCACTTGTTGGTATTGCTCTACTTGCCCCGGATATTATTAACTTTATTCCAAAATATTCAAAATGGATGCCTGCTGTTCTGCCTCTTTATTTTTATGCAATCAACGCTGCCATTGCTTCTGTCACCACACCCCTAACCAACGCCTTTAATGCTGTCGGTAAAATAACCACTACTACTAAACTTATGATAATGTGGACCGTTTTAACATGGATATTCTATCCCATCCTCAGTTCCCGTTTTGGCTACCTTGGTACCGCAGTAGCATCACTTATTGTCGGAAGTAGTTCCTTTGTTGTTTGGGTGTTAGCCTACAAAATATTCCATGTCAGTGTCATCAAAAATATTGCTAATCCTCTGATTGGAACCTTTTTCATGTCAATTTTTATATTTGCTCTGGATTACACCAACTTGCCACTTATAATTCTTATTCCTACAAAAATATTATTTGGTATTAGTACCTATCTTCTTATTCAGCTTTTATTATCGTCAAGCCAAATTAACTGGTTTTTAGGCCAACTAAAAATTATTAAAAACCGGAAACAAATTCCTCTAGCCAGTACATGAATAAAATTCAAAAATTTGTTCTAGTTCTTGTAATATTGTTTTCCTCATTGACTCTCTCCCTTACCATGTTACGCAGTGGCCTGAACTATGATTTTGGCATCGGATTCTGGGGTCCAAACGGACACGATGCTATTTGGCACCTAAGTCTGATTAATCAACTAAAATCGAATATTCCCCCCCTAAATCCAATTTTTTCTGGTACAACACTTTCAAACTATCACTGGGGATTCAATCTCGTCGTAGCTTTATTATCAAATCTACTTAAAATATCTCCATCAATTTTGTACTTTCAAATCCTACCTCCCTTGTTTGCAATTCTCATTGGTACCCTGTCGTTCCTTCTGGCTTACAAAATTACCAAAAATTATTACCAATCTCTTTTTTTTGTTATCTTAAACTATTTTGCCGGTTCATTTGGCTGGATTTATACACTAGTAACAAGCGGAAGCTTAGGTGGTGAATCTCAATTCTGGTCTATGCAGTCAGCATCAACTCTGTTAAATCCACCCTATGCTCTTTCTTTGGTAATTCTACTTTTTGGATTAATTCTCTTCCTTACTCAGAAATTAAACACTAAGAATTCTATACTTTTAGGATTTATTTTTAGCCTGCTTACATTGTCAAAAATATATGCCGCAATAATATTTGGCTTTGCCCTGGCAACAACTATAATTATTTCTTTTTTAAAAACCAAAAAATTATCCAAATATGATCTGATTATCTTCTCTTCATTCTCATTCTTTTTCTTAATTTTTAGCTATTATCTTGGCATATTTAACTCCGAGTCTTTAGTTGTATTTCGGCCACTATGGTTCCCTACAACCATGATTGAATCAATCGATAAGTTCTATCTTCCCAGGTTGGCGTCCTACCGGTTTAATCTTTCGCAAAATATTACTTTAATTAAACTCCCCGTATTTCTTTTTATTGAACTGCTACTTCTTTTAATATTTATTATCGGTAATTCTGGAATAAGAATTTTTGGAATAAAAGAAATCATGGTTAACCCAAAATTTTTTAACAAGAAATTTCTTCTTATTTCTTTTATGCTATTTTTCTCATTAATATTCCCCCTTCTATTTATTCAAAAAGGAACCGCTTGGAATACAATTCAATTTTTTTATTATTTTCTTTTCTTTCTAAATTTCTATACTGCAACTTTTCTGGCTAAACTATTAAAAAATTACAAGATATTAACAATTATATTGTTATTTACCGCCGCCACCACCTCTTATCCTACATTAAAAAATTATTTCGGATATCCACCTCCTTCCGCCATTCCCAAAAATGAAGTTCAAGCCCTTAATTTTTTATCAATTCAAAAACCTGGAATTACCTTAACTCATCCTTATAATAAATTCAAAAAAGATGAATTAAAATTATCAACCCCAATCCCAACATATCTTTATGAAACCACAGCTTATGTTTCTGCCTTCTCCGGTAATCAATCATTCCTTGAAGACGAGATGAATCTTGATATCACCGGTTTTGATTGGCAAACTAGAAGATCAGAAGCTCTAAAATTTTTTAGCTCGACCGACAGCAACGTATCACGCGGCTTTCTTCTAAATAACAACATATCCTATATCTACCTTGTAGATTGGCAAGCCTTAAGCCTTAGCACCCTAGATCTGGGTTTGGATCTTATCTATGATAATGATGGGGTTAGGATATATCGTGTCCAAAGGTGATAAACTATAAGCAATCATGAAAAACAAGCCGCTTGTCTCAGCTGTTATTAATGTCCGAAACGAAGCCGATGTCCTGGAAAAATGCTTAAAGTCCCTCAGTAACTTTGCTGATGAAATTATTGTAGTTGATATGCACTCCACCGATAATTCAGTAGATGTTGCCAAAAAATACAATGCCATTGTCTATTCCTATCGCCCCATGAAAGTAGTTGAACCTGCCAGAAATTTTGCAATATCAAAAGCTACAGGGAAATGGATAATACTATTGGATCCCGATGAATATCTTCACCGTACTCTAAAAAATGAATTGCTAAAAATAACACAAAGACACGATGTTGACTACGTCAAAATACCCAGAAAAAACATCATATTCGGTAAATGGATCAGACACTCCAACAGTTGGCCAGATTACTTAATCCGGTTTTTTAGAAAAGGAAATGTTATCTGGAAAAAAGAAATTCATAGTCAGCCCATCACCAAAGGTGAATGCGTAACCCTTTTAGATTCCGAAAAATTAGCGATCCGACATATTAATTACCGTTCCGTAACTTCTTTCATCCAAAGAGCCCTCCGATACAGCGGTGTCCAGGCAGACGAGTTAAAAGCTACTGACTATAAACTCAAGACCAGCGACTTTATTCTAAAGCCGATACAGGAATTTAACAGTCGTTTTTTCTCTGCCGAAGGTTACAAAGATGGTTGGCATGGATTAATATTTTCTATCCTTCAAGCCTTTGCCATTGCTCTTGTATATATCCGTTTATGGGAAAAACAGGGATCTTTGGACAAGTCACTCTCTAAAGAGTCGTTCGTATCAGCCAGTCAGGAAGCAACTTTTGAATACAGTTTTTGGTTTACGAAATACTTTAAAGAAGAATATTCTAAAAATTATTTCAAAAATATCTTTATTAAATTTCGCCTGTTATTGGATAGATTTACAAAAAATTTTTAGTTATGGATTCCATTGCCATAATCGTTCTTAATTGGAAGCAACCCAAGCTTACCATTCAAACAGTCAACTCAATTAGTAAAATTGTAAATACTGATTTTAATTATCAAATTATTATTGTTGACAATAATTCTCCCGACAACTCCCTCCAGGCTTTTAAAAGCAAATTTGGAAAAAACCCAAAAATTAAACTTTTACAAACTAAAAGCAACCTTGGCTACGTTGGAGGTAACAATTTTGGCATAAAACACGCTCTCAAAAATAAATTCGACTATGTTTTGTTAATTAACAATGACGTTTTAGTCGAAAAATATTTTCTTCAAAATCTTCTAAGCGCTTCAAAAAAGCACCAGCTTAGTATTTCAGGACCAAAAATTTATTTTGCACCGGGATTTGAATTCCACAAAGAACGCTATCAAAAAGAAGATGTTGGCAACGTCATATGGTCAGCAGGCGGCAAAATGGATTGGCAAAATATTCTTGGTTCAAATATCGGTGTTGATAAAGTCGACAAGGGTCAGTACGACAAAATACTAGTAAATCCCGATTTTCTTAGCGGATGTTGTTTTCTGATTAAATCTCATGTTTTTCAAAAAATTGGACTTCTCGACTCAAATTATTTTATGTATCTCGAAGATGTTGACTTCTGTCAAAAAGCCTTAAAGAATAATTTTAAAATTGGCTTTGTTCCGGATTCTATAATCTGGCATATAAACTCGGGTTCTTCCGGATCCGGAAGTAGTCTTCATGACTATTTTATAACCCGAAATCGCCTCATTTTTGCTTCTCGTTACGCCTCTAAACGAACTAAATTTGCCCTCTTCAGGGAATCAATCAATTTTATTTTTGGTACAAATCAGTGGAAACGAAAAGCAGTATTTGATTACTACTTACGAAAATGGGGGAAAGGTTCTTGGAATTAATCCCGAAACTAACTATTATCATCCTCGCAGGTAACGAAGAAACCATGATTAAGGATTGTCTTCTTTCTTGTAAATTCGCCGACGAAATCATACTTGTTGCCGCCAATTCCACTGACAACACTATAAAAATTGCCAAAAAAACAATTTCTAAAATAAAAATTTATAAAACTTTTGACGAGTACAATAAAAATTTCTCAAAATGGCGTAACATCGGATTTAAACACGCAACTGGAGATTGGATATTATATATAGACGCTGACGAACGAATCACTCCTAAACTGCAAAAAGAGATTTCATTAGTAATCACTAAACCGGAAAATAATAGTTACTTTGTCATTCCCAGGGCAAACCATTATCTTGGCAAAAGAGTCAGGCATGGGGGTTCCTATCCTGATTACGTAAAACGTCTTTACCACAAACCCTACTTCAGAGGCTATCACGGAGTACTTCATGAGGAACCTGTCGTAAAGGGTAGCTTCGGATATCTTAAATCTGACCTTCTCCACTACACCCACCGCGACCTAACTTCCATGCTAAACAAAACAATTGTCTGGACAGAAATGGAAGCACAAGCTTTGTTTCAATCAAACCACCCACCCGTTGTCTGGTGGAGATTTCCCAGAATGATGTTTACAAAATTCTACGAAAGGCTGATCAAAGAGAAAATGTTCAAGGACGGAACTGTCGGCTTGATTTCTGTAATTTTTGAAACTTTTAACACCTTTATAATTTACGCCAGGCTATGGGAAATGCAACAAAAACATACGCCTGTCAAAACATAATATAATAAACCATGACATATAAAGCTGCTATATACGATCCATATCTTGACACACTGGGAGGAGGGGAGAGATACTGCCTTACTGTTGCTGAAATACTTATCAAAAATAATTTTGAAGTCGATCTATTCTGGTCCGGCGATCCACAACTTATAAAGAAAGCAGAACAGCGCTTCTCTTTAAATCTTAAAAATATAAACATACGTCCTGACGTTTTTGAAATAAATCCCCACAAGTTGGAATTCATTCCCGACCAACAAACCATTGTCAAACTTTTCAAAACACCTTCCACTCGACAAAAAATTTTCACAAAAACCAAAAGCTTATATGTTAAATATAACTCCACCAGAAATTATGATCTTGTGTTTATTTTAAGTGACGGAAGTGTTCCACTCATTTTTTCAAAAAATAATTTTCTCCATATTCAGGTTCCTTTTGCTCACAAACCGGAACTCATTCAAACTACAGCCAACTTTATAAAGCTAAAACTCTACAAAAAGATCATATGTAACTCTCAATTTACTCAAAAGTTTACACAAAGGCTATTCCCTAATTCACCAACCTCAGTATTATATCCACCCGTCGATGTTGAAAAATTCTCTACCTCCAACAAAAAAGAAAACATTATTCTGTCTGTCGGCAGATTTGACAACATTCTTAATGCCAAAAAGCAGGATGTCCTTATCGATGCTTTCAAAAAACTTTACCCAAAAATAAAGTCATCCAACTGGAAACTCGTTTTAGCCGGAGGCAGCCTTAGTGAACAAAAAAATAACGCTTATCTTAAATTACTTCAAAGCCAAGCGGAGAACTACCCAATCGAGTTTTATGTTAACCCGGATTTCAAGACACTATCCCAGATTTATTCTTCTTCAAAAATTTACTGGCATGCCGCCGGGTTTGGCATAGATGAAAATAAGGAGCCTCAATATACGGAACACTTTGGTATAACCATAGTTGAAGCCATGGCTTCGGGTCTAATCCCCATTGTTGTCAACAAAGGCGGTCTGAAAGAAATTGTTGAAAACGGCTCCAATGGTTATCTTTGGAAAACAACCAATGAATTGGTCAAAAAAACACTCAGGTTAATAAATAATCCTCTAAAACTGAAAACACTATCAGAAGCAAGTTTGGCTGACGCCAAACAATACTCCAAAGAAAATTTTGAGAGAAAATTTTTAAATCTCATTGATATTTCATGAATATTTCCGTAATAGTTACTAACTGGAACGGAGTCAAACTTCTAAATAAGAATTTAGAAACAATAATAAAGTCCTGCAATCAAGCTCAGGAGGTAATACTTGCTGACGATGCTTCCACGGACGATTCCTATAATTTTGCAAAAAGTCTGCAAAAAAAGCATCCTCAGCTAAAAATAATTCGAAATAAAACAAACTTTGGATTTGGAAAAAATACTAACCATGCGGTTTCTGAATCTAAAGGTGATTTTGTTGTTTTGTTAAACAATGACATCCTTCCCCAACCAAATTTTCTCAATGCTTCTCTAAAACATTTCACCGACCCTAAGGTTTTTGGTGTTGGTTTTGCCGAAAAAAATCATGAAAACTGGGCTAGAATCTATTGGGGCGAAGGTTACCTTCAGCATGAACCCGGAACTGATATTTCCAAAACCCATATTAGTGCATGGCTGTCAGGTGGCAGTTCCATAGTAAGAAAAGATTTATTCCAAAAATTTAAAGGCTTCGATCCCGCTTACGCACCCTTTTATTCAGAAGATCTTGATTTGGGTTACCGGGCTTGGAAATCAGGCTACCAAATGCTTTGGGAACCCAAATCAATTGTCGAACATAAACACGAAGCTACTATTTCAAAATTTCCAATAAAGTTTCTTGAGTACGTCAAGGAAAGAAACCGGCTGTTAACTGTATGGCGGAATATCACCGATCCCTCTCTTCTTAACAAAAATAAACTGGCAATCTGGAGCCGAGTTCTTCTTGGCCCCAATTACATAAAAATAGTCCGGGCCGCCAAAAGACAAATTCGGGATAATCCACCGCCAACAGTATTTCCTAAATTAACAGATCGTCAGGTTTTTGAACTATTTTCAGATATTAATGAATAAAAAATTATTAAAATATTTTCCACTGTTATTTTTACTGTCTACTGCCTTAATTTTCTTTTATAAGTATTTTATCCATAGCCTCATACCCATTCCTTCAGACATTATTGTTGGTATGTATTATCCCTGGCTAAATAATTTAGGCGAAAACATCTCAGGACTACCGGTAAAAAATCCTCTCATGTCCGACATTGTATCCATAATATTCCAATGGCGAACACTGGCAATTAACGCCATTAAAAATGGCTACTTTCCACTATGGAACCCTTATTACTTTTTAGGCATGCCTCTGTTTGCCAATTTTCAAAACTCGCTAATAAACATAACTAACATTTCTTTCCTGCTCCCACTCAATATCAATCACCAGTGGGCGATAATGATTTGGTTACAATTACCACTTTGTCTCTGCTTTTCCTACTTCTTTCTCAAATCTTTAAAACTAAAAACAACCGCATCCCTTCTCGGTTCCATTGTTTTTACTTATTCTCTTTTCACCACCACCTGGCTTCAATACGGAGTTCATGTCTACACAGCCTCTTTCATCCCACTATCTTTCTACCTACTTGAAAAATATTCTAAATCCCTCAACTCAAAATATCTTTTTTTTCTAAGTATTTCCCTGGCCTTGCAAATATATGGCGGATATCCACAATATGCCATATACAATTTTCTACTCTTAGGTTTTTACTATTTGGTTATTCATGCCAAATTTAACATCAAAAATACGCTCTTTATTGTGCCCTATTTTCTTCTTGCTCTAGGATTGGCTGCTCCGATTCTTCTTCCTGGCTATGAACTAATGGCCAGATCTATCCACCATATCGATATCACAGCCAGTGGTTCCTTCAATGGTTTTTTTCCTTTTTATAATTTAGTCACTGCTCCGGTAGCAAATTTTTGGGGCAATCCTGCCACCAGAGATTATTTTGGATTCGGTTTTTACGACAACAATGTTTTCTTTCCTGGAAGTTTTGCTTTTATTTCTTTTTTCCTATTACTACCTTTATTTTTTAAACGGAAACTCCCAAAACATATTAGTTTTTTCTTACTAATTATTCCTTTATCTTTCCTTGTCGCCGTCGAGAATCCCATCTCAATTTTCCTTCGTCAAAATTTTGGCTTTATTTTTAGTGGTAACGGACTTGCTACCAGAATCTTTGTTTTAGGTAATTTTTCTTTTTCTATTCTGGCTGCCTACTGCCTTCACTACCTCTCTTCAAACAAAATCAAACCTATTGCCCTTCTGCCGATTTTCTTGTGGTTAAGCACTCTTTTATTTCTTTCAAAAACAAAACAACCCTACATGTCTCCTGTTGCCTTCAAAAACACCCTTTATTCTTCCTCTTTTTTTCTTTTAATTTCCACCCTACTTATTACATCCTCATTCATAACAAAATTCAAAAAATACTTAATTTTCTTTATTCTGCTTATTTCCATCAGTGAGTTATTCTATTTTAACTGGAAATATTTGCCTTTTTCTCCCCAAAACTATCTTTTCCCAAATACTCCTATTACTGATTTTTTAAAAGACAACTCACAGCACTATCGAATATCCAATCATGATGTTATCCCCGAAAATATGTGGGTTCCATACGGCCTTGTCTCTCCCGACGGTTCAGATGCCACTGTTCCTCTCCTAAACTACGAGTATCTCTCTATCGTACAAAACGGCCGCATTCCCTCACAGGCAATCCGCTCCCAAAAAATTACCAACATAAACCAACCTCTTTTCAATAGTCTTTCATCAAAATATTCCTTAAAACTTGATTTATCCGAAAGCCCAACAGCCGACTTGCCAACAGAATTTTTAAAAGATAAATACAAAATCGCTTTCATTAACGACAATGTAAAAATTGTCGAAAACTTACAAGTCCTACCACGTATCAGATTCACCAACAAGGTCATTGTAATGTCAAAAACAGACGATATAAGCAATGTTCTTTCTACTCAGTTTGATGAAAATTTAAATATACTTTATTCTCAGCCGGACACAAATCTTGAGATGGTCAACGGTTGCTCTGGCACCCAAAAGTCCATTAATATTATCAAAGACGACCCAAACCAAATTGTCGTTGAAACTCAAAATGATTGTCCTGCCTTTCTTCTGCTTTCCGACGCTTATTATCCGGGCTGGAAAGCTTTCGTAAACGACCAATCAACACCAATCTATCAAAGCAATCATGCCTTCAGATCCATCTTTTTACCAGCAGGTGATCATCATGTTAAATTTATCTATCAACCCCAAACTTTTTATGTCGGTTTATTAATATCCGCAATTTCATTTTTCTTATTGTTGCTTACACGAATAATTAAAAACAAATGAAACAGCCCTTACTTTCAATTATTATCTTGTCCTGGAATACTGCGTCAACAACCTTAAAATGCGTTAAATCTATTCTGTCAAACCTTACAGGTCTCGATTACGAAATAATTTTGGTCGATAATGCTTCTTCTGACAATACCATTAAAGTTATTAATAAGCTGAATAATCCTCTCGTCAGAATTATCAAAAATAAAAGTAATTTTGGTTTTTCCAAAGGCAACAATATCGGTGCCAAACAGTCTAGGGGAGAATACCTACTTTTTCTAAATTCCGACATGCAAATCCTAAATAATAGCTTAACAAAAATGCTTGATTACTATTCAACTAGCCCAAAAGTAGGCATTGTAGGGCCCAAACTCTTAAATTCCGATAGATCACCTCAAGCATCAGTCTTCCCTCCTCAAACAGCATCAAATGCATTTCGTGAATTTTATTTAAAACATAGTTCTTTTTCAAAATATCTACCCAAAACAAAGAAACCACTACCCGTTTGGTCAATCTCCGGAGGAGCTATGTTAATAAAAAAAATCTTATTCGATCAAATAAATGGCTGGAATGAAAAATACTTTTTTTACTTTGAAGATCTAGATCTCTGTCGAAAAATTAGAAAAATCAAAAAACAAATTATCTATTTTCCGAATTGCCAAATTATTCATTACCACGGTCTTAGTGGACAAAAACTTACATCACCAAACCAACAGTGGCGGCGGCTTATTCCTAGTAGCAAAATTTATCATGGGCTAATCAATCATTATTTTATCAATTTTGTAATCTGGTCCGGCCAGAAAATTAGAAAATTAATCTAGTCGTATGTTCCGATTTCTTTTAAATTTACAAACAAAAAAAATTTTTCTCTTGGCATTAATCATCCGAATTCTTGTTGCTCCGTTTTTCTTCCACACTGACTTAAAAACTCAACACTTTCATTTCCAATATCTTTCAAACAAAGTAACTAATATCTATGATTACACTCAAGAAAATCGATCAATCATGCCATACAAAGATAATTTTGTGTACCTCCCCCTAACTTACTATTTCTTTGGGTCGATCCACATTTTGTTAAAACCACTGTATATACCTGATTTTTATACATGGCTTAACGACTGGGGTCCGAACCAATATAATTACGCCAATTTCCCCTTTTTCATGTTAGCACTAAAGATTCCTTATATAGCCTTTGATTTATTAATAGGCCTACTTCTACTAAAAATTTACAAAAACAAAAAAACACTTATATTTTGGCTTTTCAATCCTCTTACCTTATATTTGATATATTTTCACGGCAATTTCGATGTTGTTCCTGTTTTTTTTACACTCCTCTCATACCATTTTTTAAGAAAAAACAAAACATTGTTTTCCTCTCTATCCATCGGCTTTGCTATAGCTCTTAAAGCATATCCTTTACTGCTGTTACCGTTTTTTGCATTCTACAATTCTAAAAACATTTTAAAGGCTCTTAAATATTCATTTATATCTCTAATACCGCTTGTCCTAACGGTAATTCCCTATATTAGTAATCCTAACTTTCATAATTCCTTCATTGGTTCAGGTTTAACTCAAAAAATAATTGATTTCAAATTAATGCAAGTCCCTCTATTTCCTTTTATATTTTTGACTTTATTTGCTGGATACTGGCTAACTAAAAATTCCACTGACAAACTTGAAATTTATATATTCTTTACCAACTTATTTTTTCTCGCACTAGTCCATTTTCATCCTCAATGGTTAATTTGGTTCCTACCGTTCTTTATCAATCTTCTTGCAACAAACCTATTATTTCGGAAAATATTTTTACTTAGTTTACTGCCAATATTTACTTTTATATTTTTTTTCGATGACCTGTTTCTAACTTGGGGACACTTTTTACCACTAAGTAGCTCTTTCCATCTTCTACCTTCACCGCACAATATATTTATTAATAAATTAAACATATCCGGCTTCCTAATTCAAAAATATTCTCAGTATGTTTTAAGGCTTCTATCTTTATATTTGTTGGTTCATTGCCTCAAACATGCTAAAAAATAGTTTCATAATTTTCCAAATATTTTATTTGATTTTTATTTGGCTATTGTTTCCGGCAATCGTTCTTCATCGCCGCAAAGGACCAGACCATAATTATGGTCATAAATTGATATCCTTTGTTGAAAATGGCAATTATCACCAAAAAATTGCACTGCAAGACGGAAGCCTGGAAGCAATTAAGTTTCAATTAAAAAATCCTATGCTTAAAAACCAAAGCCAAATAACTGCTAAATTATTTCTAAATAACAATCAAGTTGCATTGCTATCTACTTCCGGCCTTTCCGTAGGTGATCCAAGCTGGATACCTTTTAAATTTAAACGAATAGAAGTTGATCCAAAAGATGATTTATATTTGGTCTTAGAAACAGACAACAATAACCCAGAGTCGCTACAAATTTACACTGACAACGATACTATTTTACATGAAACATTCTACATATCATCGGGACTATCTGAATCATTAAAAATTCGTCTTTCTGAAATCGTAAATATTTTTTCGGAAATTAACAAATTCGCTTTGGTAGGTTATATTTCTTTGGTATTATTGCTAAATATTCTTCTCTTTAAAATAAATAAATAATGCACAAATTTTTCATACTATTAACTCTCGTTTTTATATTAAATGTTGCTCTTAGATCAATTTTTGTAAACTCTCTCCCTCCCAGCCTAAATTGGGATGAAGTATCCCATGGTTACAATGCATACTCAATTCTGCAAACTGGAAAAGATGAATGGGGGACAGCTCTGCCGCTAATCTTTCGGGCATATGGTGATTACAAGCTACCACTTTATATTTATCTAACAGTCCCGTTTGTTTTTTTACTTGGCCTAAATCCTTTTTCGGTCAGATTAGTCTCTATACTTTCCGGCTCACTCCTGCCGATTATCCTTTTTCTGATTGCCCAAAAATATCTTTCCAAAAAAGCATCCCTCATTGTCTGCCTAATTGCCTCCCTTTCTCCCTGGTCCATATTTTTATCACGTATTGCTCTTGAGGCTAATTTGTTTACCCTGCTTGTTCTAACTTCCTTTTATCTTCTTTTAACCAACAAAATATTCTACAGCACCCTTTTTTACTCTCTAAGTTTACTAACCTACAACAGTAGTCGTGTTTATTTGCCATTTTATTTATTGTTGTTACTCTTAGCATTTCTGAAATCTAAAACCAAATCAGCTCTCAACATAAAACAATATATTTTTTTGGCAGCTACAATTTTTATTGTTATCCTACAGACTTTAAACACCGAAGGTCAAGCCCGGTATAAATGGGTATCCATCCTTGATATCGGCGCCATCAACAGAATAAATGAACTACAACAAACCTGCCCTCGACTTCTGGTAAATAAATATACCTACTTTGCATATACTTCTGCCCAAAATTATCTTTCCCACTTTAATCCAAACTACATATACAACCAAGGTTCCAGTAACTATCAATTCAATATTCCAGATTTTTACCTTATTCATCCGTTTTTCTTATTATTCTTTATAATCGGTTTAATTTCTTTATTAAGAGAAAAATCCTTTCACCACCATGTTCTTCTTTTATTTTTTTTGATTGCTCCAATCCCTTCTGCAATAACCCGGGATGCCCCACACATATTAAGAAGTCTGGTTTTTCTACCACTTAGCACAATTATTATTGGACTTGGTGTTAATGTTATTTTGACAAAATTCAAAAAGTTGTCTTTGCCAATCTACATTGTATTTTTTGCAATATTAGGTGTTACCCAAGTTCAATTTTGGAATGCTTACCATAATTATTCACTAACTCAATCTTCAAGCTGGCAATATGGTTATCAACAAATGGTTTCTTATCTCAAATCTGAATATAATAATTACGACAACATCTACATCACCAAAAAATACGGGGAACCTCACGAATTTATATTATTCTTTTGGCCCTACGACCCTAAAACCTATATAAACGATCCCAATAAAGTAACCAAGTATCATACGGATTGGTACTGGGTTCAAAGTTTTGATAAGTTTAATTTTGTTAATGACTGGGAAATCAAAGACCTAACCCTAGGTAAGCAGGATCTTTTAATTACTTCTCCTGGGAATTATAATAATTCCAATAGTCACATAACTCACACAATCTATGATCCTAACAAAAGCCCTGTTTTCGAACTCATCACTTTCGAAAAAGCATCTGATTAGAATATTTATTATATTACTCTTTTCTAGCCCTTTTTTTTGGTCACCTCTTTTTTTCAAAAATCCTTCACCTCCGTCGTTAGAATTTAGGTTTAGCAATTACTTTAATGAAAGCTCCATTGTTAGAATTTCCGATTTCCGTCGAGACAACAAAGCCTTAACAAAATTATTTTTTAACAAGGGAAGCTATTTTATAAAGGACTCGCTTGGAACACTTAAGTACATCAAGCCTTCTTTCTATTTTCAATCTCCACCACCAAAATCCAATCTTCCTCCCTATACCGGGATGATTCCGCTTACTCTTTTACCTTTTTGCCTATATGGAATTTACAAATCGATTATTCAAAACAACAAAACTCCAATATTCCTACTAGCTGCATCAGCACTTCCGCCTTTTTTCTTTCAAACTTATTATTTTTTCTTCCCCGCAGCTCTTATTTATCTTTATTTTGCTGCTTATACCTTCGTTAAAATACCCAAAACATTTTATTATATTTTCCTACACCTCGCTTTTTGCATTTACCTTTTTTGCCGATCCTTTCTTTTATGAAAAAAAATAATATTATTCTGGTTATCATATTGGTAATTTCATTCTTTCTCCGTTTCTATAAACTTACATCGTATCCCGTAAGTCTCTCCATGGATGAAGTCGCAATTGGATACAACGCCTACTCTATCTTAATAACTGGTAAAGATGAGTGGAATGAAAGTCTACCCCTTGCTTTCAGGTCTGCAAACGATTATAAGCCTCCAGTCAATATATATCTTACGATTCCCTCCATAATATTTTTTGGTTTTACAGAGTTTGCAATACGTTTTCCAGTCGCATTTTTAAGTGCCCTAACCCCCTTAGTTTTCTATTTTTTACTAAAATCCCTAGGTCAAAAACAAAAAACATGTCTTTTTGGAGCCTTCTGGATGGCAATACTCCCATGGCACATTCATTATTCTCGTGCTAGCTTCGAGGCTATAACCGGCCTCTTCTTTCTACTTCTTGGAACTACTACCTTTCTCCAATACATAAATAAACGTAAAACATATTTTATTTTAATTGCCACAACTTCTTTCAGTCTTTCCGTTTGGTCATATCACGCACCACGACTTTTTGTACCTTTATTTGTTCTCTTCCTAATAATTCTATTTTGGTCAAAACTAAAAAATATACCTAAAAAAGATTTATTTTCATCTTTAATATTAGTTACCGTATTTGCATTACCTTTTTTAAAACTATTATTCTTTACACCAGCCATCAAAACACGTGCCAATGTTACCTCAATTCTCAATGAACCATCTTTGGCTGCTAACTTAAGTACTTCTTACCCCGACCTTTCTCACTTTATATTTGACCACAATATTCCTAAAATTATTTTTCATTGGCTAGGGAAATATTTAAATTACTTTGACTTAAATTTCTGGCTAAATCAGGGATTAAGATTTACACCACCCGACTACTTCGATGTCGGGCTTATTTTACCTGTTGATATTATTCTTTTTGTTGCCGGTATCATTTTCATCTTTAAGTCTAAATCCTCCAAGATCAAAAAAATTACTCTATTTTGGTTTCTCCTCGGACCATTACCCGCCTCCTTAGCAATGAACGATCAACACTCTCTACGTAGCCTTCTTTGGTTACCAGCTTTCGGAATAATTATTTCTCTTGGTTTTCAAAAGTTGCTGGAAAAGTCTTCTAGGCGTCTCTTTCTCCTTTATTTTCCAATTTTAATCATCAATTTCATTTATGCTGCCAACATATATACCATACAATTTCCTCACTTTTTTTCTGAATATTGGCAATTTGGCTACAAAGAAGTATCTCAATTCGTCTGCGATAACAGTTATAAATATGACAAGATTCATATTTCTGACACTTTTGGTAGCCAAGGTCCTCTCAATACTGGCCTTCCTTACCTTTATTATCTTACATATTGCCAGTATGACCCCGCTACTTTTCAAGAAAACCGTATAATTGATAAAATATCGTTTAATCGTCCTGATTGGACAAACACTTCTTTTAATAGTAATGTTTTATTAATCGGATCCAAATGGGATTTTCCTGACATCGAAAATATACCCAAAAAGAATATAATCAAAACAGTTAAATATAAAAACAATATAGATGCTTTTTACATCGTTGAAACGGGTCAATAGACAAAAATTATTATTTTTTGCTTGTATTTTCTGCATTTCATTTATTTTTAGAGCAATCAGAGCAGCAAACTTCCCTCCACTTCTTTGGGACGAAGCGGCTCTGGGATATAACTCTTATTCAATACTTCACACCCTAAAAGATGAATACGGTCAATTCCTACCCTATATTTTTAAATCTTTTGGTGATTACAAACCTGGCTTATATGTATACTTAACATTGCCATTTATATCAGTTTTTGGTCTAAATGAATTTTCTGTCCGATTACCATCCATTATTCTAGGAAGTCTCACACCCATACTCCTTTACTTATTGATAAAAGAAATCAATACTAAAGCCAAAACAATCGGTCTACTATCTGCCATAGTCTGCGCAATTAACCCCTTCAATATTCATTACTCACGCGGAGCCTGGGAAACAAACATCTTAACCTTTCAATTGTTAGCAGCGTCTTATTTTTTATTCAAGTTTTCCAATTCACTAAAATCCAAACACCTTCTCTTTTCGGCAATAATTATAGGACTTAGCTTGTATACTTACCAATCAGCAAAACTAATCAGTTTACTATTGTTAATAGTTATTTTTCTCCTTAATCTAAAATTAATTTCCCAAAATATAAAAAGATATTTCCTTTATTTTATTATTCCCTTTTTAATTTTCTGTCTTCCGCTTGTCTATGGTCTATTTTTTCAATCAAACGACTCCAGAATTCGTGTAGTTAGCTTGTTTTCTTATCCCCGTACCCAACTTGAAGTGTCCTCAATCAAATCCGAGTCGTCAACCCTTAGTTACAATCTTTTTCAAAATGAAAATATTAGCTTCTTAAGAACATTTTTAAACCATTATTTCAACATATTCTCACCAAGATTTCTTCTATTCGAAGGTGATTGGCAAAATTCACGCCACTCAGCCCCTTATATTGGTGTCATACTATACCCTTCATTATTATTTCTAGTAATTGGTTTACTAAGTTTTTTTTCGTCTAAACATCCCAAGAAAGAAGATTTGTTTTTCCTCCTTTGGTTATTGCTAGCCCCTATCCCAGCTGCTTTGACTCGGGATCTTATTCAAGCCACTCGTTCTATGTCTTTTAGCATTCCTCTTTTATATTTTATAGCCAAGGGTATATGTTTCACGCTAAACTTTTCTAAGTCAAAACTTCTTCGTGTATTAATTATTTTTGTCTACATCTTTTCCCTTACTTATTACCTGGAACTTTACCACCTTCACCTAGGCAAAAAAAATCCTTCAGAAATGCTTTATGGATACCGGCAAACAATGGAATATGTGATTCATAATAAAAATAAATTTAACAACATATACATTTCTGATTTCTACGGACAACCTTATATCTTTTATCTTTTTTATTCAAAATATCCTCCGTCCAAATATCAGAATATAGCCAATTTAAAACAAGATAGTTTGGATACCGGCAAAATTGAAAAAATTGACAATATAAACTTTGGTAGTTTTGACTTTCAAGATAAAAAAAAGAATCCAAATGATCTGCTAATTTTAACTCATGATGATGTTCTCCGGCAGGGGATTAACATCCATACTTCCAATTTAATACCCTTATCAACCATCAACAATATCTCTACATTTTACGCCTACCAAACCAATGAATAAAGTTATATTGATACTAATTCTGACCTTGGCTTTCTTACTAAGATCCTATCATCTCACAAGCATTCCTTCTATTAATCCCGACGAGGCAGCTATAGCCTACAATGCTTATTCACTATTAGAAACAGGTAAGGATGAGCACGGCAACTCCTGGCCTATCCATTTCAAATCTTTTGGTGACTACAAACCAGGAGGCTACTTCTACCTCAGTCTTCCTTTCATAAAACTATTAGGTCTTAATACGCTTGCTGTTAGACTTCCGAATCTAATTCTTTCTATCCTAACAATATTTTACTTCTACCAGCTAATTTACCTTTTATCCAAATCCAAAAAACTTGCTCTAATATCATCATTTTTCCTGACAATTTCCCCATGGCACATCCATTTTAGTCGCGGAGCTTGGGAAAGTTCTGTGGCACTCTCTTTTTTATTAATCGGCACCTACTACCTTATAGTGTCTATCAGAAATAATATATCCGCTCATATTTACATATCTATTCTTTTATTTTCTGCATCTCTTTACACTTATCACTCAGCACGATTAATTGCCCCGCTATTATTTCTCACGTTGACGATAGATAACTTAAAAATTATTTTATCTAACTACAAAAAAATTATTTTTCCAGTTATTTTTGGCCTTGTGATAACTCTACCTGTATTATTTTCATTTATAAAAGACGGTGGAGCCGAAAGATTTGGTGGGGTTGGAATTACCGCCGACCAAGGGCCCATTTGGCGAACGAATGAACTTCTTAACCATCACCAAGGTAACAACATCTTAATTCGTGTAGCACATAACAAAGTTATTGCCTACACATTATCCTGGGCTGATAAGTATTTATCTCATTTCGAATTAAACTTTCTCTTTTTAAAAGGTGATGAAGTTCCAAGATCTAAATCACCCGATTTCGGTCAACTCTACCTTTTTGAGATACTTTTGATTCCATTTGGTATTCATTATCTTTTTACGCACAAAAAAAACAAAAAGCTTCTAATTATTGTTACCTTTTCCTGGCTTTTTATATCACCCGTTGCTGCCTCTCTCACCTTTCAGGCACCATCAGCTCTCAGGGCTCTACCCATGGTCATCCCTCTTGTTATACTTAGCTCTTCTGGAGTAGCATTTTTTTTAAACAAATATCCAAAGTCATTAATTTTAATTATTCTTATATTTCTCGCATCCCTAGCAGCATATATCGATTCATACTTTATCAGGTCACCAAAACGTTACCCCTTTGCCTGGAATTACAAATTTAACGAGCTAGTTCCATATTTAGAACAAGAAAAAAGTCAATATGATCATGTCTATATAACCGACAAATACGACCAACCTTACATTCTCTTCCTTTTCTTCTCCAAATATTCTCCGTCACAAATTCAACAAGATATCAGTCTGACGAAACCTGATCAATTTGGCTTCCAAACTGTTCCTACCTATGACAAATACATCTTCGGACACATTAACTGGCCAGACATCCCTGACAACTCACTTGTCGTGGCTGCCGACGAAATAATTCCACACGGACCGCACAAAATTATCAATTTTGACAATAATCAACCTGCCTTTAAAATATACATAAAGTAATAATATGAAAACAACCAAACTATCCATAGCAATAGCCACCTTCAACGAAGAGAATAACATTCAAAAATGCCTCGACTCTATCTACAATTGGGCACAAGACATTGTCATTGTTGACGGTTCTTCATCTGACAATACCACCAATATAATCAAAAAATATCCCAAAGTAAAACTGATAAATACCGACAACAAACCCATGTTTCACATAA
>CAZFAI010000006.1:0-12925 GCA_964516555.1 uncultured Gammaproteobacteria bacterium | reverse complement strand
AGAGGTAGCGGCAAGATTTACCCTCGATGCCATGCCGGGCAAGCAAATGGCCATTGATGCGTGTAAAGGTGATTGGATATTGCAACTGGACGCCGACGAAATCGTTACCCCGCAACTAAGAAAAGAAATTGATTCTTTAATCAATATCCCCGATGAAAAACAGCTTTACTCCGGCTATTGGATAAACCGTCAGAACTTCTTTCTTTCTCGGTTTTTACAAAAAGGCGGTGTCTATCCGGATTCTACCATCCGACTTTATCAAAACGGCAAAGCTCATCTTCCATGCAAATCGGTACACGAACAGGCAATCGTTGAGGGAAAAGTTGGCCATCTCAAAAATGATCTTCAGCACTTTGCCGATCCTACATTTTCCCGCTATCTTACCCGCAACAATCGCTACACAACTCTAATGGCCATGGAATTAAATAACGAAAAACTTAAGATCAATGCCATTTCCTTTCTATCCTACTGGCTTATCAAGCCGTCATGCTGGTTTTTATCAACATATTTCCGTCACAAAGGTTTTATGGATGGCTTTCCTGGCTTCATCTTTTCATTTTTTTCAGCCCTTCGTTTCCCGATTTCCTATACCAAATACTGGGAACTAAAAAACAGCAACCGTCAGGTTAGTATGTTAAGCGATTGGGACAAATGAAAAAAACCAAAGTTGCAATTGATGTCTCACCGACTTTTGACGGTAATTCTCTCCGGGGCATAGGCTATTTCACCAAAAATCTAATTCCTGCTCTCCAAAAAGAAATAGCTACTAATCCGCAGTTTAAAAATATTGAAATTAATCTGATTGAAAATTGTAAACAAACACATGACCAATATGACTTGGTTCACTATCCTTTTTTTGACCCCTTTAAACTTACCCTTCCACCCAAAAAAAACATTCCTACAATAGTCACCGTTTATGATCTAATTCCCAGACAATTCAAAGAACATTTTCCTGTTGGATTAAGAGGTGAAGTTTATTGGCAGCTTCAAAAATTCCGACTCAAACAATCTGACTATCTCGTCACTTGTTCTCACTATTCCAAACATATTATTAGCGACCTCATCAATTATCCTGCCGACAAAATCTTTGTCACATACGCTGCAGCTGACGATAATTACAAACCCATTGACAACAAAAAACTTCTTCAATCAATCAAAAATAAATACAATCTTCCTGACAAATTCGTTCTTTATGTAGGTGATATTAATTGGAACAAAAACATACCTTCACTGGTCAAGTGCTGCCAAAAATTAAAGTTCCCCTTGGTCATAGTCGGTTCTGCAGCTACTCAAAATAATGTTCCCGTCCACCCATGGACTACCGATCTCCGCTGGCTCCAACTACAAGCCCAATCCAATAAATTAATTACTCTCACAGGTTTTGTTCCCGACGAAGATTTACCCCAAATTTTCAACCTTGCCACACTTTATTGCCAACCCTCCTACGCCGAAGGTTTTGGCATTCCACTAGTTCAGGCTATGCAATCAGGTTGTCCGGTAGCTTACAGTCTGGAGACCAGCATACCCGAAGTCATGGACTACAATGGAGAATATTTCAACCCCGCATCGACAAAAGAAATCGAAATCTCCATATCAAAACTTTGGAATGATCCAAAACTCCGTCACCAACATGCAATAAATGGTTTGAAAAGGGCCCAATATTTTACCTGGCAACTTACAGCAATCCAGACTTTATCAGTCTACCAAACAGCTCTTTTATGAAAATAGAAAATCATTTTTTATCGGTCATCGTCCCGATATATAAGCAAGAAAAAACCATCAAAAATGACCTTCTTACCATTACTTCAACCTTGGATCAAATCCGCTATGATTACGAAATCATTGCCATTGTCGATGGTGTAAGTATCGACAAGTCATTTGATATTATCGAATCCCTTAAACACCCAAACATTAAAGTCTTTGGTTATCATACCAATCGCGGTAAAGGGTATGCCGTCAGATATGGAATGGCAAAAACCAAAGGAGATTATGTAGCGTTTATTGATGCCGGCATGGAAATCGATCCCAATGGAATCTCCATGCTCATTGAACATCTTGAGTGGTACAACGCCGATGTCATCGTCGCCTCAAAAAGGCATCCGGCTTCCATGGTCAACTACCCCTTTGAGCGGCGTTTTATCAGCCTGGGAGCCCAAATAATAGCAAAATTACTTCTAAACATTAATGTCAAGGACACTCAAGCCGGATTAAAAATTTTTAAACGTAAAGTCTTGGAAAAAGTCCTACCCCGTTTACTGGTAAAAAATTATGCTTTCGATCTGGAAATCCTTTCAGTGGCCAGACATCTTGGGTTTAAAAGAATCTTTGAAGCCCCGATAAAGCTAACTTATGATTTTGGCAGCTTAACACACGCCCAAGGATTTCACACAATCCTAAAATGCCTCCAGGATACGCTCGCTATATATTATCGTCTCAAGCTAATTGGTTACTACAACGACAATAATAAAAGAAAATGGGTCTATGATCCCGACTTGGAAATGAGAATTAACACGGGAGAAGTAGGATGAATCATGTATTATTTTCAATAATTATTCCGGTTCGAAAGCAAACAGGCTATCTTAAGGAAACAATCAAATATATAAAAAAACAAAGTTTTAAAGAATTTGAGGTTTTGGTAATCGACGACCAACTATCATCTAAACATTCAGACAATTCTCTTCATTACACCGGTCCGGCATTTAAACGTAATCTGGGTGCCAAGCTTGCTAAAGGTAAATACCTTGCTTTTCTCGATGATGATTCTTATCCGGATTTAAACTGGCTAAATAATACAAAAAAGCTCTTCGAAACAGACAAGGATATAGTTGCCGTCTGCGGCCCATGTCTTACTCCCGAAAACGACTCAAATCCTCAGAAAGCTTCTGGATTAGTTCTATCTTCAATATTGGGTAGTGGGGGAGCCGGAAGTTACCGTAATTCCTTCAAAAACCAACGATTTGTAGATGACTATCCGACAGTAAATCTTATCGTCAACAAAAATGCTTTTTTTAAAGCAGGCGGGTTTGACTGTAAATATTGGCCGGGAGAAGACACTGTTCTCTGCCTCAACCTAACCAAATATTTAAACAAAAAAATACTCTACCACCCCTCCGTTAAAGTCCACCATCATCGTCGGCCAGTTATCCTGCCTCACTTGCAACAACTCGGACGATATGCCGTCCAAAGAGGTTACTTTGTCAAAAAATTCCCCCAAACCAGTCTTCGTGTCGGTTATTTTACACCCTCAGTTTTCCTTCTTTATATTATGACTCTTCCTTTTCTTCTAAGCGTTCAAACTTTTTTTGTCCTCCCTTTGCTTCTATACTTACTTTTATTATTTTTTACTCTTTTTAATTTTATTATCAAAGGCAACAATCTGCCAACTTCACTCTTGGCTGCTTTCACCATCCCCGTTACTCATATATTTTACGGAGCACTCTTCATACTCGGATTATTCAAAAAAGAAAACAAATTTTCTCCACATCAAATAAATATTAAAACGGGTGAATATGTCGGCGGCTAAAAACTTTTCCATCTCAATTTCCTATCCACCTCTAGACTCGTCCAAGGGTAACCCTTTCCTGAGCCAAAATCGTCAGTTCCAATGGACTCATACAGGCAATGTCATCTATCCGGTAATACCAGCCTACGCCGCCACTCTACTCAAAAAAAATGGCTTCGATGTTTTCTGGGACGATGCCGTTTCCGAAAATTTGTCATATTCCACCTGGTTTCAAAGAATTAAAAATCGAAAGCCAGACTTAATTGTCATAGAAACCAAAACACCGGTTGTTAAAAAACATTGGCAGCTAATTGACACCTTAAAAGCCTGCAACCCGAAATGGAAACCAACTATTGTTCTAATGGGGGACCATGTTACCGCGCTTCCGCAGGAATCCCTTCAAAACTCTTCAGTAGACTATGTACTAACTGGCGGTGATTATGATTTTATGCTCCACAATCTCGCAAACCACTTAACCAAAAACGACAAGTTAGAACCCGGTTTCTGGTACAAGCAACACAATAAAATCATCAATACCGGTAAATTCGGTCTAAAACATCACAAACTCGATACTCTTCCTCTCATAGACCGCAAATTAACTAATTGGCATCTTTACGCCTACAATAATTCTAACTATAAATATAAACCCGGTGCCTATTTAATGTCATCACGCGATTGCTGGTGGGGGAAGTGTACTTTTTGTTCCTGGACCACTCTTTATCCCGGAAATCAATATCGTACATTTTCTCCAGATTCAATAATCAAAGAAATTGAAAATCTTATTAATAATTTTGGCGTCAAAGAAATCTTTGATGATGCCGGCACTCTTCCTGTCGGTTCTTGGCTTGAAGAATTTTGTCAAAAAATAATTAACAAAGGCTTAAATAAAAAAGTCCGTCTTAGTTGCAACATGAGATTTGGAGCCCTAAATGAGAAACAGTATCGCCTCCTTGCTAAAGCAGGCTTCCGTTTTATTTTGTATGGATTGGAATCTGCAAACCAAAAAACACTCGACAACATCAATAAAAATCTAAAAATATCAGAAATCAAAAAAACGCTTAAATTGGCCAAATCGGCCGGACTCGAACCCCACTTAACCGTCATGATCGGATACCCTTGGGAAACTGAAAAGCAAGCCCAAAAAACACTGAATTTAGCCCGCTATCTTTTTAAAGAAGGCCTAGCTGACAGTCTTCAGGCCACAATTGTCATCCCATATCCTGGAACCCCGCTATTTAGCTACTGCCAAAAGCACGATCTTCTTCTTACCAATAATTGGGATGATTACGACATGCAAAACCCGGTTATGAAATCTCCCATCCCTTCTAAGCACCAAAAACAACTTGTTCAGGATATTTTCAAAGGAATAATTTCGCCTCAATTTATACTACGAAAAATTTCTACAATTAGAAATATTGACGATGTTAAATTCATCTCTACTTATGCCATTAAATATTTCAAGAAATTGAAGGATTTTTCCGCTAAATGACAACTGATATATCGATAATCATCCCTACTCTGAATTCCGGTAAAATCTTAGGCTCGTGCCTCAAATCAATTTATCAGCAGACTTTCCCATTTAACTACGAAATATTAATTTCCGATGGTGGATCCGCCGACAATACTCTCAAAATTGCCAAAAAATATCAAACCAAAATTATTAAAAACACTCTAAAAACTGCTGAAGCCGGCAAGGCAATCGCCATTAAACACGCCAAAGGTCGCTTTATTGCTCTTATCGATTCAGACAACATACTCCCTAATTCTGATTGGCTAATTCAAATGCTAAAACCTCTGCTGGTTAATGCCAAAATCATCGGTTCAGAACCCATCAGATTCACCTACCGTCGCCACTCAGGATTTATCGAAAGATACTCAGCCCTAATTGGAGCCAACGACCCCTATGCCTTCGTTACCGGTGTTTATGATAGATATAGCTACATCAGTAACAAATGGACTAATCTTAAAGTACCTTCAAAAATTCTTTCCGGTTATACTCTCCTGACCCTCAAACCCAAGTCTCCCATCCCCACCATTGGTGCCAACGGCACAATATTCCGAACAGAATTTCTCAAAAATAACCTAAAATCAGAATATCTGTTTGACATCGACATCATATCCCAAGTCCTAAATGAAACAGGTAAACCACTACTGTTTGCCAAAGTTGACACCGGAATCATCCACACCTTTTGCGAATCATCAATAAAAAAATTCTACCAAAAACAAAAACGACGGCTTACCGATTACTACAACTATAAGCATCTTAGAACTTATAACTGGAATAATAACTCAACAATTTCTCCTATTAAATTTCTACTCTACTCTTTTTTGATTATTCCCTCTCTCATTGACACAACAATCGGTTTTTTAAGAAAACCAGATCCTGCTTGGTTTTTCCATCCTCTTGCCTGCATTATAACTTCCTTTGTCTATCTAACCACCACTATTAAATATAAATTAAACATCCTGGGACAAGTTAATAGAGTAAACTGGAAACAATGAAAATTCTCGGACTACTGAATTCATACAGTCAGGGGATTAGTGGAGGAGACAAACTCTTTATTGATCGCGCCAAAGTCTTATCAAAAACGCACCAACTTGAAATACTCACCTCAAAGCTTGGCCAAAACCTTTGTCAGGATAATGATATTAAAGCCACCTACCACATAACCACAAAAGAAAAGGATTTTTCTTCTCCAGCCTGGATTTATTTCAAGAGAATTTTTCTTAGCATAGGTATGTTAATAAATCAGAGATACGATCTCGTCCACTCTTCATCGGATTTTTTGCCCGACGTCCTTCCCGCCTATTTCCAAAAATTATTATCTAAAAAAACTGTTTGGGAACAATATATTTACCATTTGATACCACAAGAAAGATGGATCTCTAACCTTGCTCAAAAAATAAGTTTCCATTTTATAAAATCCAAGGCCGATAAAGTAATAGTTGATAATATCAACCTAGCCAACGACCTCGTAAGGTTATATTCCTTCAAAAAGCAAAATATCATTTTTCAAAAACCACAAATAGATTTAATTACAATCAAAAACTCTCCCCCCTCAGAAGAAAAATATTCAGCAATATTTTTAGGACAACTAAGAAAATCCAAAGGTATATTTGATCTTATAGATATCTGGCGATACGTTACAGATACGATGCCTCAAGCAAAACTAGCAATTATTGGAAAAGATATAGATAACAATCTACATAATCTCAAAAAAGCAATAAATTTCCAACAACTTAATCCTAATATAGACATCTTAGGATTCCTCCCTTCCAAAAAAACTTTTGGTCTAATCAAATCATCAGGCTTACTATTACTACCCAGCCATGAAGAAGGTTACGGAATGGTTGTTGAGGAAGCGTTAGCTTGTAAGTCAAAAGTTGTCACCTACGATCTACCTGTTCTTGTCCGTAATTTTGGTAAAAGAATATATACCTCTCCGATTCATAACAAAAATGAATTTGCAAAAAAAGTTATTAGTATACTCAAAGATGAAAAATAATCCCAAAGTCTCAATCTGTATACCCACCTATAACGCGCAAGATATTATTCTGCCTACTCTAAAAAATATTATTGCCCAAAATTACCCCAATCTTGAAATTATTATAAGCGATGATTGTTCTACTGACGATACAATTTCAGTAATAAAATCCCAAAATATTAAAAACATCAAAATTCACCGAAACTCCAAAAATATTGGTTATGCCCACAACTTAAATAATTTTCCAAAACTCGCATCCGGTGAAATTATATTTTTAATGGGACAGGATGACTTTATCATCAACAATGGCCTTTGGAAAACTATTTATGAGTTTCAGAATAATCCGAAAGTTAGCATTGTTACCCGACCTTATTACTGGTTTACCAACGATATAAGAAAACCTATCAGACATATTCCACCACCAAACACTGTCAAAAATACTCTTATAGATATTACCCAAAAACCCGACCAAATAATTCCTCTAATTGAATCTATCGGTCAATTGTCTGGTCTTGCTTACAAGAAACAATACCTTCTCTCTTTCAACACTGAAATTTTTACTGCCCACGTACAACCATTTTTAAAAATTGCTACAAAACACAAATGTGTATTTTTAAAAGATTACACTATTGCCGTCCAAATTAAGTATAGTCAAACTAGATTCAAATCGAGCATATATAACCGCTCTCCAATCTTGACATGGGTCGAAATGATCGAAAGGACAATCCCAAAAAACAAATTTCCAAAATTATATTCATTAGCCAAAAAGCATGTAGCAAAAAACTATGTTGGTTTAATACAAATTAAAAACTATTCTACTTTTTTTAATTTAATTCGCGAAATATATTATCTTACAAAAATCCGTCCCCTAAATCTTATCTCTCCACTATTTTATTTTTATAGTATTACTACTATTCTTATTCCCATCAAATTATTAAGATGGCTAACGGATTATTACAAGGAAAAAATTATTTCCCGACACCTTCCTCGTATACCAATTAAAATTTCAAACAGCTTGTTGCCCATCAGTTAATCCTATAGAATCATTATCATGACAATTCTTGGCATAACCGCACCCATCTCTTGGAACTCAGCAGCAGCAATAATCAAGGACAAAAAACTTCTGGCAGCGGTTGAAGAAGAGCGTTTCAATGGCCTAAAACACTCACCCCGCATTATTCCTATCAAATCAATCGAACACTGCCTTTCAGTAGCAAATGTTCTTCCAGTAGAAGTTGACGCCATTGCAATTGGCTACAGACATCCTCTTGGATACTACGGCCGGTCATTTTTTGAAAATATAATTGATGGTAATCTTAAAAGAGCTTTCAGAGAATTTGGTGCATTCTCAGAATATTACACCGGATTAATCAGACTTTATGACTGGCTCAAATCCAAAGGATTTAGAATGGAAGGCCAAAACCGTATTAAAATTTCCTTTGTTCCTCACCACCTAGCCCATGCTGCCAGCGCTTTTCGTTGTTCCGGTTTTGACAAAGCCAATATTATCACTATTGACGGACAGGGTGAGGATGATTCTGGATCTCTTTGGGTAGCAAATAATAAAAAATTAAAGAAAATTGACAAAATCGGAATCAATTAAAGTCTGGGTATGGTTTATGGTGAAACTACCGACATACTCGGTTTCAAGCCTCACTCACACGAAGGTAAAGTCATGGGTCTTGCCGGTTGGGGGAAAAAAACTCTAAATACATCTCCTTATTGGAAAGTCACCAAAAATGGCTATGAGCTACTCCCAGATTGGCAAAATAAGTTTTGGGGTAATTTTGGTCCCAGAAGACCCAGATCTGAAAGTCTAAATGATCATCACAAAAATGTTGCCCTGACTGTCCAAAGATTTACAGAAAAAGCCGGACAATCATTAGCTAGAAACTTATATAGCAGAAACGCTATTGGCAACTATTGCCTTGCTGGTGGTGTCGCGCTCAATTGCGACATGAATGCCAAAATCAAAGAATTATCTTTCGTAGACAATATTTATATCCAACCAGCTGCCAACGATGCCGGCACGGCAATTGGAGCCGCCCTCGAGCTGGCAAACACTTTAGGTGAAAATTCCGACTTCCATATGGATCATGCCTACTGGGGTCCCGAGTACAGCAACGACGAGATAGAAACAATCCTAAAAGAAGCAAAAATATCTTACGAAAAGTCCAAAAATATAACTTCCCATATCGCCAAAATACTTTCTGAAGGAAAAATAGTTGGCTGGTTTCAGGGTAGATTGGAAATCGGGCCACGCGCTTTAGGCAATAGAAGTATCCTGGCTCATCCCGGTCAAAAAGGTATGAAAGACAAAATTAACAGAAAAGTTAAACATCGTGAATCATGGCGTCCCTTTGCACCCTCAGTTCTTGATGAACATGGCCACGAATACTTTGACAATTACTTTACTCACCCTTTTATGAACCTTGCTTTCAATGTCAATCAAAAGGGGATGAAAGATATTAGTCAGGCCGTACATGTTGACAAAACTGCCCGAATCCAAAGTGTTACTCAAAAAGCTAACCCCAAATACCATCAACTAATTTCAGAGTTTTCCAAGATAACAAATATTCCGGCACTTCTAAACACTTCCTTCAATGATGCCGAACAGCCACTTGTGAATACACCCAAAGAAGCCATCAAAACATTTTTTGGAACTGGCTTAGACATCCTGGCAATTGGGGATTATATAATAGAAAAATAATTTAAAGCGCCTTAATCTGACGGAGAGCCTCAATTGAAGGATTGAAATTCGGAACAATTTTCAAGCTTTGGTTAAACATACCCTTGGCCTCATCTACTCGCCCGGACTGACCCAAAACTACTCCAGCTGCATAATAAGACTGCGGATTATTCGGCTGTAATTCTATTAACTTCTCTGTGTTTTCCATTGCCGACTTAAAGTTACCCTCAACCATATCTATCTGTATCAAGCTTAAATAAGTTTGATAAAGTTCCGGTGAAAAATGCAAGGCTATTTTATAACTCTCTTTGGCCAGATCATATCTGCCAATTTTGTAAAATATGTTGGCTCTATTGTGATAAGCATCGGCATAATTATTTTTCATAACTGTTGATTGAGTAAAACCTTTGATCGAATTTTCATAATCTTCAAGTTTGTCATAATCATCCCCAATATTGTTCCAGGCATTATGGCTATTCGACGAAACCTGAACGGTGTTTACCCATAATTTATGATTCGTACTCCAATTATCATTCCTCATAACAACTCTAGCACCATACAAAATACACAATAATATCAAAGTAACCACCGCCAAGCTAGAATGTTTTTTGAACAACTTACTAAATATTATTCCCAAAAATAAACTAAAACCAAACGACCCTAAAAATACGTATCTTTCAGCTACTAACCAGCTTACTTTCACCGGTGCCATAGATGGTGCAGTAGCCAAGAATATAAATGCTAAAGCAAAAAATATTGTCTTGTTCCTGAACCAAAAATACCCCACATTGGCAAAATATAGAATAAGAATTATCGAATTAAGCCATGCTGGAATCGGATACATTGTCTGATACAAAGTCAGATCAGTTGGTACAAATATTAGCTGTAGGTATTTGGCAATTGCGGTAGGATACTGGAATAATGGATCGTAAAATATGCTTTCCGAAAAATTATACCCCGAATTTACATTTTGTAACCTAGTATTTATCCTAGGCCACATCATTACTACACCAACAAACCCCAACAGCAACAATATTGAAAATATTTTCCCATAGTCCACCTTCACCTTTAACGCTTTACTGTGTGCTGTTATATAGACCAAAGCCAGAGGGAAAAAAGCAAAAGATCTCACCCTGTCTGCAAAAAACATGGGTAACAATAACAAAATAACATAGTATAAATATTTTTTATTCCCGGACTTCAAAAATAAGCTCAAAAATATAAGATTCATCAAAACAAACAAAGCCACCAACAAATAGGGAACTCCTGATATCCAGGAAACAGCTTCTACATGCACTGGCAAAACCGCAAATATTATTGATGTCAACACTGCAATTTCTTTGTTAGTTATCAAATAGGCATACACAAATACCAAAACACATACCACCAAATAGATTAAAAGACTGGTTATGTGATATGGAACAGGGCTGTCAACTCCGAATATACTGGCAATCACAAACTTAACTACATTCACCAAGTTGAAATCAACAAACAATGCCCTAAAATTAGCAATATCCGGATTCTGGGTTATTGTGGCATAATCATCAGACACAAAGTCTCCCCCAATTGAATTAGCATAAACCAGCAACACTCCCATCAGCAACATTGCCAAAAATTTCCAATTACTTTTGATAATCTCTACAATTCCCGTAACATTTAGTATGATCGGTTTTGCTTTTTCTTCCCCGACCTGCTGCAATTTTCTTAATTTTTTGTGCTTCTTTTGAGACATAAAAACATTATATATGCAAATCAGAAAAATATTTTGCCAACTTTTGATCGCTGTGCCTTAACCTCAAGTTTTTCTTTTCAACAATAGCAATATCCTCGACAACTGTTTTAACTTTAGAGACCGCATTAAACTTTATAGGTAACGACCTCTCCATATCGTAATTGCGAAGGCTTTCTTCTAAAGTTTTCCTCCTAATTTTATTCAAGTCTGCCATTACTACCAAGTCAAAACATTTTTCACAACTCAAATACTTTTGAAAGGTTTCAACATAATCATTTTGATCAAACCCGTCATTTTCATTGGCTACTGACATGATATTTGTCAAAAGCATTTTTTTTGCCCTACTGTTTACATACGATTCTCTTATACCAATCGGTAACAAATTTACAATAACCGACCCGTACAAACTCCCCGGACAAACCACAATCAAGTCAGCGTTTTCAAGCGCCATTCTGGCCTCGTCCGTCGACCTAACTTTTGGCTTCAACCAAACATCTGTAACTTTATCCTTGGACATCCTCAAATCATCCAACTGATGCTCTCCTTCGTACTGCTTTCCACTCTCGGTTTCAAAACAAAGCGCCGCCGGTTTAAGCGACACAGGAATCACTTCTCCCATCAATTTGGCTTTTGTCAACTTAGAAAATAAAAGATCAACTTTTGACAAATCTCCGGATCTTTCTTCCATAAACTGAAAAAAGGTGTTTCCAAAATTTCTCCCTCTGCCATCACGAAATTTAAGCATTTCCTCCCATAATCTTTTTTGCTTTCCATCTTTCCACAACGACATCAACGACCGCCAATAATCTGAAAACGCCAAGATTCTCCCTCTTTCATCAGTTCTCATTCTTCCGCTGTCACCACCGCTATCAAAAGTAGTTACCACCGATTTAATGTTTCGAATACCCGCACCAACTAGTGCCTTATTTACAACCGGCATGCCGGATCCGCCCCCAATCGTACATATTTTTATATCCAACCTCATCTTCCTAATGATTATACACAAAGGGACACCTTGCTATATAATCAAGACATTATGTTGCAATTGTACCGGGAAGCCAGTGCTGTCATAAGCCGATCCGAACTTCTCTGGCAAATAGTCAGCCGCGAGGTCAAAGCCAGATACAAACAATCAATTCTTGGTTATTTCTGGGTAATATTAAATCCCCTGGCCCAAATGCTGGTAATGACCTTTGCCTTTTCGGTAATCCTGCGTATTCCCACCCGTGCCAGCGAAAATATTCCTTATTCCGTATTTCTTTTTTCCGCCCTGCTTCCCTGGACCCTTTTTTCAAATTCTTTAGTTTCGGCAGCCAACTCCTTGGTTGGCTCAGCCAGTCTGATAACTAAAATTTATTTTCCCAGAACAATTTTAGTCATTGCCACCATTCTTGCCAAAATTATCGATTTTCTTTTTGCTGCTACCATCTTTGTTGCCTTCATGGTCTTTTACCGGATTCCCATCAATGTAAATATCCTCTGGATTGTTCCGATATTTTTTATTCAGCAGATTTTTA
>CAZFAI010000005.1:0-33670 GCA_964516555.1 uncultured Gammaproteobacteria bacterium | reverse complement strand
TTTGTCGGTAATTTTGATATCTGTTTTGACCGAGTCGAGCTTGGTGAGAATGTGAGCAAGACCTTTTTCCAGACCTTTTCTGATTATCATAGGATTACTACCGGCGGTAACATTCTCCATGCCTTTGTTGGCAATAGCCTGAGCCAGGAGTGTAGCGGTGGTAGTACCGTCACCGGCAACATCATTGGTTTTGCTGGCGGCTTCCTTTAATAATTGAGCGCCCATATTTTCATAAGGGTTTTCCAATTCGATTTCCTTGGCAACCGAAACACCATCGTGAATAACAGTGGGAGCACCCCATTTTTTGTCGATTGCGACATTGCGTCCTTTAGGACCGAGAGTGGTAATAACGGCTTTAGAAAGAATATTTATACCGTCTAGCAGTGATTGTCGGGCTTCTGTGCCGAATTTAAGTTGTTTTGCCATAAGTTTTTAATTAATTAACAAATAATTTATTTAATAATGGCCATGATATCTTCAAACTTCAAAATGAGAAGTTCATCCTGGCCGTCTTTGTATTCTTTGCCACCCCATTCGCGATAGATAACGGTATCGCCAACACCGCAGGGTGGATTAATTTTCTGACCGTCATCAAATATCGCCTCGCCGACGGATAAGACCTGACCTTGTTGCGGTTTGTCTTCGGCAGTATCGGGTAAAACAATGCCGGAACTAGTGGTCTTTTCCCGTTTTTGGGGTTTGACTAAGATGTAACCGGGAACAGGATGGATGTGTGTTTGCTTTTGGACCATAAATTTACAGAAATAAATTAACTATTAATAATTTTATCACTCGTCAGGGCAGACTGCTAATATTGTAAGTAAGGGATAGGGATTGGTCAAGGGGGTAAAAGGTTATAATGGTAACAAATAATGAAATTGGCGAAAGCAAACATTGACGGGAATGTTTTTTATTACAAAAAAGATGACATTTATATTGGGAAAAATGTGGTTGGGGGCTCGTACGAGCCGTATTTTACGAAGCTACTTTTGAGGAATATAGGTTTGGGTGACACTGTTTTTGATGTCGGGGCCAACATCGGGTTTGACACAATTAATATGGCAAAGAAAGTGGGACCTAGGGGCAGGGTTTTTGCTATTGAACCGGAAGGTGATAATTTTGAAATTCTTAAAAAGAATATTGCGACAAATAAACTCGATAATGTAATTTTAATAAAAGCAGCATTAGGAGAAAAAGACAGACAAATTAAATTGTATAAATCCAGAGAAAATTATGGCGATCATAAAGTTTATAATGATGGCTCGAAGAGGCTGACGGAAATAGTGGAGGTAAAAATGCTTGATAATTTGGTGAAGGAATATGAAATTAATAAAATTAGCCTAATTAAATCGGATACTCAAGGATATGAACCAGCGGTGTTTAGCGGCGGGAAAAATACTTTAAAGAGAGATCGGCCGATTTTGTTTTTTGAATACTGGCCGGGTGGATACAAAAAGGCGGGGTTGAGCGGGGAAAAAATGCTGAGTTTACTTGAGGGAATTTATGGTGATAATTTGTTCTTTATCGATGAGTATATTCAGGTTTATTACAAGAGAAATATGAATGAGGTAAACGAAATGCTAGGAGAGGAGAATCATTGTAATTTGTGGGCAATTAAGAATGCAGGTTTAATTGAAAAATGGGGACAAGTCAGGGATTTTTGGTTAAAAAAGTTTATAAAAAGAGGCTTGGGGGTTTATCCCCTCACCTAAGGTTAAAGGCTTGTTTATAATAAAGACATGACAAGAATAAAAAAAATCACTGCCCGGGAAATTTTGGCATCCGGCGGAGCGCCATCTTTAGAAACAACAGTGGTGTTGGAATCAGGAGTGGTAGGAGAAGCTTCGGTGTCTTATGGGGTATCGGCGGGAAGTAAAGAGGCAACAGTCCTAACAGATGGGCACAGTGGCAGATATAACGGCAAGGGGATGCTTGGGGCTGTCGAAAATATTAAGACTAAAATTAATGAGGGACTAGCGGGAATGGAGGCTGAAGAACAGAGAGACATTGACCGGAAAATGAATGAAATTGACGGGACAGAAAATAAAGCAAATTTGGGCGGGAATGCGATTTTGGGAGTATCTTTGGCGGTAGCCAGAGCAGCAGCAGAGGAAGCGAAGTTACCACTTTATAAATATTTAAGGCACGCTTTTGGGATTGAGGATAATAATTGGGAGTTACCACGACCAATGATTGTGATGATTGAGGGTGGAAAGCATGCTGATGAAACAACAGATTTGCAGGAGTTTATGGTGGGAGCATTAGGAGATAAAAGTGCGGCAGAGAACGTAAGAATGGAAATGGAAATTTATGAAGCACTAAAAAAGATTTTAAAAAGAGAAGGGTTGTCGATAAATGTGGGCAATGAGGGAGCATTTGCACCAAACGGAATTGCTTCAAACCAAAAACCATTGGATTATCTTGTAGAGGCCATAAAAAACGCCGGATATGTACCCGGAGAAGATGCCGGGATTGCTATTGATGCGGCGGCATCAGAATTTTATAACCAAGATGCAAAGAGTTATGAATTAAAACTAGAAAGTAAAAGTCTGAGTGCGGATGAATTGATTGAATATTATAGAAACTGGGTGGAAAAGTATCCGATTGTAACCTTGGAAGACATGCTGTCGGAGTTTGACTGGGATAATTGGCCAAAACTGGTAGCAAATTTTGGTAATAAGGCGGCAATTATTGCCGATGATCTAACGGTAACCAATGCTAAGTTGTGGCAAAGGGCAATTGAAATGAAGGCAGCTAATGCCATTTTGATCAAATTAAACCAAGCGGGGAGTCTGAGTGAGACAATGGATGCCTGTTTGCTGGCACGGGAACATGGATTAATGACCGTACCGTCGCATCGGGGCGGAGGGGAAACAAATGATACATTTATGGTGGATTTGGCGGTAGCGGTGCGAAGCGAATATATAAAGGTCGGACCAACCAGGGGTGAGAGGGTGTGCAAATACAACAGACTGATGAGAATTGAAGAAGAATTGTTTATATAAGATAAATTACAAATAAGTTTTTGAGATGGTTTTGTAGCTAGACAGAAGGTAGTTTGAATGTATAATGTTTGATTATGGGAAATTTAAACGGGAAAGAAGGCATGGGACTTCCGTTGTTCAGACAAGGAGACGAGGTGTTTGTAGGTTCTTATCCATGGCAGGCACATGCAGATCTAATCAGGGAAGTGTGGGGAAGAAGCGTCGCTGAAAACGAAATTGTCGACGCGTTAAATCAAAGCCCATCAGACCATGACTTAGCCCGAGCAACAATTATTGGTGATATTTGTATGGTGCTGGGTGAATCCTGGAGATTGTCTTTTCCCCTTCCGGAACAAAAAGAAGAATCGAGAAGGTGTACCCTGGAAGTATTGGCTGAACAAAATCCGAATATGAAGATTTTTAACGGAGAGGACTATTTGACCAGGTCCAGTAACAGAAACGGGCGCCGTTTTTAAGCAAAGTGGCAGATATTTTTTAGATTGAATATTGGAAATATTGATCGTAAGGAATCGTCCAGGAACAGGTCTCGTCAATGCTGGCATTTTCCATAATTTTTCGGAATAACCTAATGGAGTTTCCATGGGCGGATATGGCTATACCTAAGTCTTTACCAGAATATTTTGACTTTAGGTCGTTGATAAATTCCCCTACCCGAACCTCGACGTCAGCAAAGCTCTCACCGGCCGGGGGCCGGTCGTTCCAACCACGATGCCATTTGTCAAACTGTTCCTGTCCGTATTTATCTACAGTTTCCTGGTGGCCGTGGCCAGCTAAATTGCCGTAAGATCGTTCGATTACGCGATCGTCGGTGATAATTTGACTGCATTGGGGGTGAAACTCCAGAACGTACTTTAGGGTATCTTTTGAGCGGGAGAGACGGGTTTGAATGGCCAGGTCAATTTTTTTGTCTTTGAGCGTCTCACCTAAAGCTTTGGCCTGTTCTATGCCAAGTGGGGTGAGTTTGGCATCAAGCCAACCGGTAAAAGTCTTGCTTAAATTAAACTCAGATTGACCGTGACGGAAGAGATAAATAGTTGCCATACAGAGATTTTAGCAAGAGACAGAATTAAATTGTTATGCCGGCTATAGATGTAAAAGAAGTTACTGCAACTTTGCTAATATATAGATTAGTTATGTTGAATATGTCTGATGTTATTTTAACCCTTAAACAAAAAGCCTCCGATTTAAAAATTAAACTTGAAAATCGAAGGCTTCAAATGGTTGACCAAGACAGTGCTAATGTCTCCCGATATATTACCGCTACCAGATGGGCTGTTGAACAAGAAATTGAAGCTATGGATAATGAATTAATCAGGTTGGAACTCGGTATCAAAGAACTAGATAAACTGAAATCGGATCAAAAACGATATTCGGAAAAATATTTTGTGACCGATGAGTTTGAATTTTTAGATCTGGGAATAATATCAAAGAAAACCAAGCTCGGACAAGAAATTTTAAGAAAGAATAGGTAGTGGGTTTGGCGGAAGGTGTGGGAGTCGAACCCACATGCCCTTTCGGACGCAGGTTTAGCAAACCTGTGGCTTACCATTCGCCGCAACCTTCCTTTCAAGATGCGTTTAAGTATACCAAATTCAGGCAAAATGATTTATAGTGTTATTAATGGCAAATAAAGTAGAAAAAGATCTTGATGCGGTTGATGCGTCCTTTAAGGATTTGAATGAAGAAGTGGTTTTGTATGAGTGGGAAGCCCATGAAAGAGTGTATAAAGTCAGAGACAAGGATTTTTGGATTACTTCAGTGGCAATTTTGGTTATAGTGTCGGTGATATTTTTTTTGTTGAAGGAGTTTTTCTTGATTATGGCGTTGGGGTCGGTATTGTTTTTGTATTATGTCTTGTCGACGGTGCCTCCGGAAAAAATCAAAAATAAAATTACCAACAGAGGAATATATTTTGGTGAATTAATGTATCCGTGGGAACAGTTGGTAAGGTTTTGGTTTAAGAAAAGTTTGGGAACTGAGACAATGCTGCTTGAAACTAATTTAAGGTTTCCGCCACAGGTGTCTTTGGTAGTAGAAGAAAAAGACAAAGAGAAACTAAAAGAGATTATAATTAAGAAAATTCCACTAGTAGAAAATTCACCCAATTTTGTGGATAAGGCCAGTAAGTGGTTTATTGAAAGACTTCCTTTGGAAAACAGAGAAAATTAAGCTAGTTTAGGGTATAATTCACTGTTAATGCGCTCGTAGCTCAATTGGATAGAGCACTGGTTTGCGGAACCAGCGGTTGGAGGTTCGACCCCTCTCGAGCGTACCAACTGGAGAGATGCGCCGAATGGTAAGGCAGCGACCTCGAAAGTCGCCGCCCGCAAGGGCTTGGGGGTTCGACTCCCTCTCTCTCCGCTTATCTAGCAGAAAATATTATAAATACTGTAGAATTTAAATTAGTGAAAAAACTATTACTAATTTTATTAGCTTTTAGTGCGATTGTGTGCGTATTTTTTTTGCTTTTTGGTTTGTGTGAAGTTAAGGGCGATGCCATGTCCCCCGCTATTAAAGACAAGCAAAAAGCACTGGTCTGGAGGCCCGGAAAAAACTATATTAGTCGGGGCGATGTGGTTATGTATAACTCTAATTGCATTTTTGGCACCTGCTTTAATGATGGTGATACCTTTTCTAGAGTAGGCAGGGTTATTGGGCTACCTGATGAAAAGTTCTGGTTTGAAGGCGAAAAAATATATTTCCAAAAAAACGATAGAAAATTTTCCTTAGTTGAAAACTACACCGTTGGAAAACTACTAGCAGACAAGGACGGATTTGAAGAAAAGATTGAGTTGGGAGAGTCAGAATACTTTATACTCTCAGATAAAAGAGATAAAAAAGTAACAACCAAAAGTCAAATAGTTAACAAAAAAGATGTCGTTGGAGTATTATTTTTTTTAGAGGATAAAGATGATAAATAAGCTGCAAAAAATTGTATTTATTGTGACTTATTTGGTGGTATTGACTATTTGCCTATTTTCGCTGGTATATCTTGAACCAAATTTTTCAGAAGATTTTGAGTTTTTATTTTTTTTGCTAATGTTTTGGTCGTCAGTAGGGATTCCTTTGACAGCTGCTTACTATATTACTTTTAACTGGATGCATAAAAGATTGTCGAAAAGTGACATGTCTGATGGGTCGTCAATAAATAAACAGCTTAAGTTTTCCATTATTACATCAATATTAATAACTTTCGGATTTGGCTTATTACTGTCAAGCACGGCTAAAGTGAGAGAACTGCCCAGTTATTTGGTGCCAGTAACAGAAGAGGAAACTGAACAAAAGCTTGCTTCACCGGTTCCGACGCAACAGTTTTCTGATCGAATTTATAGATATCGGACAATTGGTGGTTTAGTTTATTTGTTAGAGCTTGATGATTTGGGTTGTGTCCGTTTGAAGGTAGGTAAAACAGAATCGGAAGTAAAAGATTTATGGCCAGTGGTACTGCCACTGGATGTCCATAAGATTGGCGATCTTTGGTATGACAAGAAAAGTGACAAACTGTTTGTTAATCAACAGATTGGTGAATTTGATACTTATGATTATAAGTATTCTGAAATATATGAGTTAACACAAGCCGGCGGTAAAGTTACCAAAAAGCTGATAACAATTTTCGATGCAAAAGATTGGCCAATTAGGCAAATGAGGATAATAGGATATTTGCAAAATGGTGAGTTGCTGATGGATGTTTATGAAAAAAACTGGATTGCAGGTGACCAAAAAGTTTTTGCGGTTAAGGATGGTAAGGAGCGAGTTATTAAAGAGGCGCGTGGTCCCGGAGATGTTGATATTCCCAGTTTTGTTGCTTTTGACGGTGAATTGTTGTATTTAGCCAAATACAAACAGAATGGTTCGGACACTGAAATATTTGAAAAACTGTATACTTTGGACCCGATAAGTCTCAAGGAACAGTTTCTGTTTGATTCGTCTGAATTTCCTGAAGAAATTATATCGGTATATCATGATGATCTAAGCGGCATTACTGAATTTAATTCAAAATCGCATATCAAATACGAAAAGGAAATTGTTAAGTACTCACTTTGATCGCTGATTGGCAGGCTTGCTAAGAAAATTTTTCCCATTTTTTAAACAAATACTGCGTGTTGTATATTTCTAACTATATGTTATAATTTTCTAACATGAAGAATAGAATTAAAGAATTTCGGGCTAAAGAAGAGTTGACTCAGGATGATTTGGCCAAAAAGGTTGGAGTAAGACGGGAGACAATAGTATTCCTGGAACAAGGAAAATATAACCCGTCGCTGAAACTGGCTCATGATGTGGCGGAAATTTTGAATACAAATATTGATGAATTATTTATTTTTGAAGAGGAAAAAATAAAATGATAGGCAAACCTGAATGGTTTAAAATTAGGCGGTTTGGAGGCTGGGGTATTACTCCGGATTCCTGGCAGGGCTGGGTGTATTTGGCTTTTATCATCTTCCCCTTTGTTCTATTTCAAGCACTACCCTTTTGGAGCGAAGAAGTGAGAGGGGTGATAACTGCGGTCTGGATGGTGTTTTTGTTGATAGACGTGACAGATATTATGATCAGACTAAGAAAGGATGAAAGGGAGAAAATTGAGGAGGCAATCGCCGAGCGGAATGCTGCCTGGGCTATGGTGACGGTTTTGGTGTCGTTTTTGCTTTATAGGATGCTAACTGCGGCGGTCAAAAACCAAGTAGATGTGGATTGGACGGCAGCAGCAGCTTTGGGAACGGGTGCAATTGTTAAAACCTGGACCCACTTGAGATTCAGGAAAAAGTAATTATTGACATTCGGGTTTTGTTTGGGTTATAAATAATTTATGGCAAGAATGTTTAACAAGCACTGGCTAAAAATGGTGATAGCAGGCCTGGCTTCGCTGTCATACCTGGTACTCTTGGACATCATGAGTACACTTGGAAGCCTGTAGATGATAAATTAGTAGCATGAAAGAAAGAAAAAAAGACACCTATGAGGTGAGGGGTGAGGAACTCCTAAAAAAAGTAAAAGAATTAATAAGAGAAGGAAATATCCGAAAAATTTCAATTTTAGACAAAAAAGGCCGAGTTGTGATGGTGTTGCCCTTGACTTTAGGTGTAGTCGGGGCAGTGTTGGCTCCCCCACTGGCAGCCGTTGGAGCGGTGGCAGCGTTGCTGACTGAGTGCACCATTAAAGTAGAAAGAGAAGACGAGTGAGCAATCATTTTGAGAAATTCTTAAAAGCTGAAGAGATTCAAATTCCTGGCGAGGTAATTGTTTGGTGCAAGAAAGGTATTGAAATAATGACGGAAAGCAGAGATCCACTGCATGACGAAAAACATATTTTTAGTATTCTTGATAATTTATCTGTATTTTTGCGGGAAGAAAGAGAAGTGAAAAATTTGAAGATTGATTTTTGTGTATTATTGCTGGCTATTTGCTGGCATGATGTCTGGAAATCAAGACGTTTCCCGTCTAATATTTTTAAGTTTATCTATCATTATTTTGGAGAGGGATGGGGATCGAGAAGAGTGTTTCTGAGAGCAGTTTCGGATGTAGAAATACTAGAGGGTATTGCCGGAGAGGTGGGATATGTCATCAGAAAGCATCCGGGAAAACAGTGGTTTAAACATAAAAGCATTGAATCAAAAATTCTCTGGGATTTGGATACTTTGGATGGGTGGAACATTAGACGGTTGACTGATTTACTGGAGGACGAATACTTGGTTGAGGGAGTATTAAAAAAGAATAAAAAATTAATAAAATTAGGCATCTTTTACTATAAACGAATTATGAAAAGAGAAAGAAAGAAGCGACTATATTTTGAATGGAGCAGGCAGGAGTTTGCCAGAAGAAGGGAGGAATTTAATAAGGCGGCAAAGACAATTTTGGAAGAATACACAGTCATGGTTTAGTGATGTAACGGGTGTGTATCAATATGTTGATTATTTTGGTTTAATAAGATATAATATGGGCTAATTTTCGCAATAGCGCGAGAAGGTACTTTCACACTTCAGGAGGTTTTTGATGGCACCGATTATCGCGGATGGGACTAGGCAAGCTGTTGGCGGCGCGCTACTCAAGATCGAACAGGTTATTAGAGGGATTCTTCTGATTGCCGGGCACCTGACCCTGTTGGTCTGGGATGTTCTGGCGGGTGGATTCACGATCGTTTGGTTTTTAGAGGTATATTCGGGAGCACTAGCAGCACGGATAGCTACTCCACTAGGCTTCGGGCTGTCGGCGGGTTCCAGCGCGGTACAAATCGTACTGGCGCACAGGATCAAGAACAAGACGATCAAAGGGGTCAACCCGTTTATTCTGGTGATTGCTATCACCTGGATGATCGTCGACACGATGCTGGATTTGATCGGATCTGCCTGGTTTTTTGGAAGAGTCGAACCAACAGCGTTTTCGTGGTCTTGGCTAGCGTCGGCACCTGTAGCGTTGCGGCTGGTAATCATCTTTGCCACTATGGCAGCAGCGTTGCAGGAATACCTGTCGACGATGCTATCCGAAACACTGGCAAGCTAGGAGGAGAGACCATGGAGAAGTTCAAGAACTTTCCTTGGGTTCTGACAATCCTGCTTCTGTTGGTGTTATATCTGGTTCTGATCAAGCCGTTGACGCAGGGATCTGCTTTTACTAATAGCCCCCGTGAAGAGGTGCTGCGGCAGATCTTTACTGATAAGGTTGATCCGATACCAGCACATCCAGACAACCAACCTTCCCTTTTGTCTGCTACTACCAGAGGGTGTCAGTGTACGTGTACGAGTCGGTATGTAGGGACCGTTTGTGTTCCCAAGGGTCAAGTTGAGTATTCTGAGACCGGATGGAGCACAAAATGTGTATGCGAAGGGACTATCGGCAGGATGGTTTTCAAGTGACGCAATACCCGTCTCATGGTTGAGCACGGTGTCCTAAAAGCTGGACTCCGATGATTGGTTCGATTCCAATACGGGACCTCCAACAAAGGAAGGCAAATTTCCCACAATTGTGGAATAAGAGGTTTGCCTTCCTGTACGTCTAAAGTTGTTACTTTATTGATGAGGCCAATTGAGGCCGAAACGTAAAATATTAGCAGTCGTTGAATTTAAGTGCTAAATATTCTAGAATATGGAGTATGGCAATACCACAATTTACACAGTTGACACTGGAGACAATCCAGAGAGCTATCGGCGAAGCCCGAAGCAGACGCAATCCCCTGGTAGAGGATATTCACCTTCTTAAATCAATGGCTGACAGTGAAGGGGTATCCCGGGAAATATTAAAGCAGGAAGTAGATGATTTTCCGGAATTTCAAAGAGAGTTGAGTAGCTGGCTTGGCAGCATGCCGACTTTGGAAGTAAGTATCGGCGAGCCGCAAATGTCATCGGCGGCACAAAGAATTTTGCAGTCGGCGATAAACCAAAGCCAAAAACAGGGTGATGCTTTTGTGTCACAGGAAATGCTGCTTTGGGGACTGGTAGACAACGGCGGGCACGAAATAAAGGACATGTTGAAAAGAAATGGCGCTGGTGATAATAAAATTAAGGAAGAAATTAATAAAATAAGAGGAGACAGAGACGTGGATTCAGAAACAAAAGAAGCAACTTATAAGGCGTTACAAAAATATACAACCGATTTGACGGCCTTGGCCAAAAGCGGCAAGTTGGATCCGGTGATCGGACGGGAAGAAGAAATCAGAAGGGTGATGCAGGTTTTGTCCCGTCGGACCAAGAATAACCCGGTTTTGGTGGGAGATCCGGGAGTGGGAAAAACGGCGATTGTTGAGGGGTTGGCTAATCGGATTGTGGCCGGTGATGTGCCGGAATCAATTAAAAATAAAAAATTATTATCGTTGGAAATTTCTACCCTACTGGCCGGAGCAAAATTTAGGGGTGAATTTGAAGAAAGATTAAAAAGCGTAATTGATGAAGTGACTAAAAGTGAGGGGCAAGTGATTCTGTTTATTGACGAGCTGCATACAATCGTGGGAGCCGGAGGAGCCGAGGGGGCGGTAGATGCTAGTAATATGCTCAAGCCGGGACTAGCCAGAGGTGTACTGCGAGTAATCGGAGCAACTACATTAACTGAATACCGAAAATATATTGAGAAGGATTCGGCTTTGGAGCGCAGGTTCCAGCCGGCAATGGTCAACGAGCCGAGTGTGGAAGACACCATTTCAATTCTGCGAGGGCTAAAGGAAAAATATGAGATCCATCACGGGATTAAGATTACCGATGCCTCTCTAGTAGCGGCGGCCAACTTATCAAACAGATATATCCGAGACAGGTTTTTGCCAGACAAGGCAATTGACTTGATTGATGAGGCAGCTTCGAGCTTGAGGATTGACATGGAGTCGGCGCCTGCAATAATTGATACCCTGGATCGAAAAGTCAGACAGTTGGAGATTGAGGAAAAAGCGCTGTCAAAAGAGAAAAATAAGGAAACGAAGGAAAGACTGCAGGAAGTGCGGAAGGAATTAAGTAGCGAGAAGGAAAAGGCGGCAGCTTTGCAATTAAAATGGAAGCAACAGAAAGAGATGCTTTCGGAAATCCAGGATTTAAAGGAAGAACTGGACCGGTTGCGCTATGATCTGGAAACTGCAGAGCGAAATTTGGAATTGGACAAAGCAGCCCAGATAAAATATGGACAAATTCCGGAAACAACCAAAAAACTGGAGGCGGCTGAGGAGAAATGGAAGAAGCTGGATGACGAAGACAGGTTGATTAAGGAAGAAGTGGACGAAGATGATGTGGCGGTGGTGGTGGCAAGATGGACCGGGATTCCGGCCAGTAAAATGCTACGGGCGGAAAGTGAGAAACTAAAAAATCTGGAAAACATTATGGAGGTGCGAGTAATCGGACAAACTGAGGCAGTTAGGGCGGTGGCGGCGGCAGTCAGAAGATCAAGGCTACATATTGCTGAGGAACAAAGACCAGTGGCAACCTTCCTATTCCTGGGCCCAACCGGGGTGGGAAAGACTGAAACAGCTAAGGCTTTGGCCGAGCAATTATTTAATGACGAGAAAGCGTTGATTAGGATTGACATGTCGGAATACAGCGAAGCTCACACGGTAGCCCGACTTATCGGCTCCCCTCCCGGGTATGTTGGTTTTGAAGAAGGCGGACAGTTGACCGAAGCGGTCAGAAGAAAGCCGTATTCAGTGATACTTTTTGATGAAATTGAAAAAGCCCATCCACAAATTTTTAACGTATTTTTGCAGGTGTTTGATGAAGGCCGGCTGACTGATGGTAAGGGGCGAACGGTGGATTTTAGTAATGCCGTGATTATTATGACTTCAAACATCGGGGCAGAAGTTATTCAGGCTTTTGAAGGTAAAAACGAAGAGACGATGGAAGCTGAGGTGGTTAGTTTGGTCAGAGCCAGTTTTAAGCCGGAGTTTTTGAACCGGATTGACCAGATAATTGTGTTTAAGAAGTTGGGCGAGAAAGAATTACAAAAAATAGTTGAAATTCAACTAAACCAGATAAGCGACAGGCTCAAAGAGCAAGGGATTATTATGACGGTGAGTGACAAGGCCAAGAAATACTTGGCTAAAAAAGGCCACGATCCGGTGTTCGGAGCCAGACCACTAAAGCGGATAATTCAGAGCGAAATTTTAGATAGAATTGCTATGCTAATACTAGACAAGGAAGACGGAGAAATTACAGGGGTGGTGGTTGATGAGAAGGGAGACAAATTGACGGTGACGCTGATGAATTAATTTTGAGGTGGCGATAAAAATATCGTGATAGACTAAATTATGCCTAGCTTTAGCAAATTATATGAAGATTATGGAAGATACAATATTTGGTTTAACCAATTGAATTTGCCATCGCCATCGATTGAACATTCATGGAGAAGAACAAAACTATTATTGGAAAAAGAAGCTATTAGAGAAATAAGTAACCTACTCAAAAAGAAAAAACGAATAAAAGTAGTAGATATCGGTTGCGGGAATGGAGCAGTCATAATAAGGCTTGCTTTGAAATTTAAGAAAAATAAAGCAGTTGAATTTATAGGCATAGATTTGTCGAAGTCATTCGTTGACTATGGGAATTTGGCAGCAAAGCACAAAGGATTGTCTGGGTCAGTAAAATTTAAGCAATCAGATGTGGAAAGGAATGATTTGGGGGGAAAATATGATGTAATATTGAGCTCTGAAGTGCTGGAACATTTAGAAAACCCAGAAGGTTTTCTAAAGAAAATAGCAAACGCATTAAACAAGGAAGGGGTGTTGTTATTATCCACACCAAACAGCAGCAATTGGATCAAATATCCTCTAAAATGGGCCAAAAATCTGGTGGCAAGAATAAATGATAAAGAATGGCAAGATCAGCTGATTAGTGAGGAGGAAAAGTATAAGCTTTCGGAACAAGAACAGCATATTAACGTACTTAATCTAAAGGAACTTAAGAATATTTCTAAAGCTGCAGGTTTAAACGTCTACTCTAATCCCAGAAGTACAACTTTTTTTGGGGGAAAGTTCCTGGACGATAATTTATTATTGCTGGGATTGTCGATAAGTTTGGATTCGGTTTTGAACTTGCTACCTATAAGTCAGGTAGGTTGGGATCTGGTGGTATTTTGCAGAAAGGATCGACTATAATAAACGACTGACGTCGGAATAGTAAGAGCGAGGTAAAATAACATAATGTGCCCGTAGCTCAATTGGATAGAGCATTCCCCTCCGAAGGGAAAGGTTGGAGGTTCAACCCCTCTCGGGCACACAAAAGAGTTTTATGAATGAAGAAAGAAAATTAAATTGTACGATTGTTGGCAGTTTTAGATTTAAGAGAGAAATTGATTTGGCAAGGGAGGAGTTTGAAGATAGTGGAGTTGAGGTGTTGGCACCGGAAAAAGGCCAAGTGTTAGTTCCCAGGAGGACATTGTTTAAACCAAAAGAGCAGGTTTTTCGACCGTTAAGCTTAGAAAGAAATATGCCAATAAAAGTTGTTGAGGATAATTTTTTGAGAGATATTGAAAGGTCGGATTTGGTTTACATTGTGGCTGTTGACGGTTATATGGGAGCAAGCACAAGTATGGAATTGGGATTTGCTGCTGGTATGGGTAAGAGAATATTTTCAAATGAAGATATCTGCATGTCTCCTGACACGCCAATTGAAAGACAGTTTTTGATTAGAGAAAGCGTCAGAACCATGTTGCCTTCTGAGGCGGTAGCTGAAGTAAGAAAAATAATGTGTTGGCCGGATTAGTAGGTTCTTCTGAAAGATAAATTGGTAAAATTAGACATGGAAAAAAGCAAGCAAAAAGTTAGCTGTGTGATACCGGCTTACAATGAAGCTAAAACAATTTCGGGAGTAATAAAGGCTTGTGTGGGATGCAAATTTATTGATGAAATTGTGGTGGTCAATGACGGGTCAAAGGATGCTACAGCTAAAAAAGCAGCCACTTTTAAAAATAAAATAAAACTGATTGATTTGGCCAGAAATGGAGGCAAGGGTAATGCGGTGGCGGAAGGGATTGAAGCTGTAAGTGGCGATATTGTTTTGATGTTGGATTCGGATTTAATTAACTTAAAAGAACACCATATTTATTCATTAGTAGAACCGGTGGCAAACGGAACTGCCGACATGACAATTGGAAATTTGATGAGTTATGAGGATAAGGTGGGTAATATGTGGCACTTTTCGGGACAGAGATGTTTTTTTAGAAAAGATATTCGGAAACATTTGAAAAAAATGCGGGAAACAAAATACGGACTAGAGGTATTTTTGAACGAGGCATTTCGGAAAAAGAGGATTGTAGTAGTGCCGATGGTTTTTCCTGACAAAAATTATCATTTCATCAAAACCCAAAAACAGCAAAACTGGATGGCTAATTACGTCAAAGAAGTGTGGGAAATTCTGCATCAGACAGTAGCGATTCGGACAGATACTTACCGGGAGAAAATAATGGATGAATTTATAGATGATATGTCAACTTATCTGAGGGTTCAGGAAAATAAAATTAAAAAGTATATAAATGAGTTAAAGGAGTGGTAAAATCGCAAATGCGAAGAGGAACAAAGATACAGGACAATTTGTACTATGACGAGAGATCGGCGGGAGGAATTGTTTACAAACAAGAAGAAGGAAAGATCTTGTGGTTGGTGATAAAAACAGTTTCGGGGAAAAGCAGCAAGTCACACAAACCGGTTTACAAATTTCCAAAAGGACATTTACAGAAAAACGAGTTTTTGAAGCAAGCGGCACTACGTGAAGTGGAGGAAGAAGGCCAGGTGAAGGCTGATATTTTGTCAAAAATCGGGTCGAACAATTACATTATTTGGGATAAGTTGCGGAAAAAGAAGATTGTCAAAAAGGTGACGTTTTTTTTGATGGAATATAAGGGACAAAGTAGTTTGAAGCATTTTGACAGGGAAATAGTCTTGGAAAGACTGTGGGTGGATTATGAGGGGGCTTGTGAAAAGTTGGAATACGATTCAGAAAAGATACTTTTGAAGAAAGCCAGGCAAAGACTTCAGGGGTTTTTGAAAAGGGAAAAGAAGGCCAAAAGTTGAGGGAAAAGATAGGTTTGGATGATATACTATAAGGACTAAATTCAGGAGGAGTCGCCTAGTGGTTTATGGCGCGCGCCTGGAAAGCGCGTGTCCGAAAGGACTCGTGGGTTCGAATCCCACCTCCTCCGCCAGTTGGTTTATAATACTTTTTAATGAAGTTAGTGTGGATATTTTTGGGTTTGGCTGTAAGCTTTGTGTTGTTTAGACTACTGGTAGTTTATGACTTTAGAAGCTGCGAAAGGATTGGTTTTCCTGTCGTTACTATGAATTGTGTTGGTTGCCCTGTAATTTGTTACACTCCTTGGATTGAAACATTTTCGATACTAAATACCGATCTATAGTCTGGTTGATTTTTGTTGTTAGTAGTGGCTAATTTTCTAAGTCAAGATGTTGATATAATTGGCCATGATTAAAAAAATAATTTTTATCGGAGTAATATTGCTTACTATTTTTCTAGGTGTTAATTATTTTTTAAATAGTAATAAAAATAAGACTAGCGATATTGAACAAGAAGTACTAAGTCAAACCTTATTAGTTTCAAAAGAATATACCCTACTTCGATATCGGACAGAAAATGTTTTGGAAAAGGCTAAAGAATATGGAGATTATGATAAATGGAATACAGAAATGATTGCAGTTATTGATGGATGGAAAGTACTGGAAGGTAAGGTGACGGAGCTAGAAAAAGAAGCAGACAAAATGGCTAGTGAAAAAACAGCTTTTAATTTAGTAAAAGATGTTTCTGCCTATACCACGGTCGAAATTCAAAAAATAATTGAGAGTGCCCCAGCTGGTAAAACGGTAAGGACCCTGGCTCAACACCTCGGAGTTGATGTCAAATTGGCTCACTTGATTTTGAATCAGACTCAAGATCAAGTTACTCGAGAAGCTTATGGGGAGGAGGGAGATGTCTTTGAAACCTGTGAACAAAATTCAATGAGAATTAAAAATGGAGCCAAAGTGACAGTGTTTGTTGGAGGAGTGGTGCTGACCGGAGGCGCTACTGGGGTTTTGGCAACGACAGCGACAGTGGTAGGGGGAGCGGATTTGGTTTTGGAGGTAGCGGATGATGAAGCTAGAATAGCTCTGGGAGATAAAAATAAGGTATCGGAAATGGTGAATAAGGCGAGAGCAGTGACTGAACCAGCAGCTAGTATTTTGACAATTGCCAATTTGCCCGGTAATGTGTCAAAGGCGATGGAAAAAGTTAGTGCTGGCTATTTTGCTGCCGATCAGATCAGGTCAGCAATTCAAGATGAAAAAATATTGGGAATTAGCATTAAAACTGATGAAAAGGGTGAAACTAAGGCTAGTGTGGCTGGGTTGACTGAGGAGGAAGTGCCTGGGTGGATGAAAGAGAATAATATCGTTAAAAGCGGAGAAAAAGTTGAGGAAATAATGAAAGAAATTAAAGAAGAAATCAAGCAAGAAGTAAAGCCAACAGAAGTACCCGAAGAAGAAAGCAAAGGAGAAGCTCCAAAAACTAACTCTGACAAGAATTCTCCTCAGGTTTACAAAATAGTTAATGTCAGCGGGCAGTCTTATATGATGGATGTCTGCTATAACCCAACTTGCTGGGATGATTTGGCGGCTAACGAGGCAGAAGATAGAGATGTGGGCGGCATTTATACAATGGGAAAAGTTTATGGTCCGGGAGAAAGTTTTAAGCATGGTTTTAGACCATCAGATAATATAAAAACTAGCGAAAGGGTGGAGATGTTTGATGATGGCTATAAAATAACTGCTTATTTTGCCATAGCTCCTTTTGAAGGGCCAAAAAACAAGATGATTGAATATGGCACCTGGCAAAACCACTCCGTAGAAATAAATGCCAATTATGGCGATGAGCCGATAATTGAATGGGATGGCAGTAGCTTAAAACAAGTTGAGTAGATAAACTACAAACACGGATCGTTTGTTAAAATTCTTTATGAATAAAAAAAGCGGAATTATTTTGGTATTAATTTTAATTTTGGGTGTTGTTGGGGTTGTTTTTTTGAAAAATAAACCGAAAACGACAGAGCAGGCTTTGCCCTTAGTTAATAATAATGAACAAAGTTATTTAATAGACGGATTCCCGATTGAAGATGTTCCTCTCTACAAACTCGACAAAGTTAGCTCAAATAAAATTTTTATCAATACTGATCCAAAAAACATCTCTGATTTTGAAGAAAACAATTTCGCCTATTTTAATGTCGTTTTTTACACAGATGCTACTCAGGCAGAATTTTTAAATTACTACAAAAATTTATTTGAGAGTGAAATTGTAGAAGGATTTAAACCGGATGATATGGTCAAGGGGAAAATTGGAGAATACAAGGTGTCAGCTGCTCATTACGGATCTGACAATACGGCCTACATACAAGTTCATTTGCCGGATTATAAAGATGAGAGTTTAAATAAATATTTTCTAGATTTTCCTGATATTTTGGCTGTAAATTCAAGTCTTGTTGAGCATGAGAGGTCTTATGGCTTATTGAATCAAAAAGGCGGAGAAATGGAATTTACAAAATATTTTACAGTAATTGACAGCGGAGACAGGGACAATGACGGTAAAGATGATGTTGACGAATTTTTGTTACTTGAGGAAAAATATCGAAAACAATACGAGGAAAGACCGGAATATTCGTTTGATGAAAAAAGCGGGACAATGAAGTGGAAGGACGGAGATTTTGAAGCAACAATGGTAATTTCCAGAGATCACGGCCGGGTATATTTGATGCTTCGAAAAGCTTTGAACAAATAAAATACTGGTTTTATTTTGATAGTCATGATTATCCTGCGATGAAATTGTTTACTAAGATATAATTTTTTAGATGAATGATGAGAAGTTTATTAATGAGAAAAAATGGTCTCGTAGAGATTCATTAGAGTTTGGTCTGGGATTTGTTAAGGCTTATCTGGCACTTTTGGTTTTGTTGACGGGGGTTCTGGTGGTGGCTTGCACGATTCCGTCAAGGCTACTTGAACCACAAATGGGAGAGGGGGTGGAAATCCTAAAAAGTGAGGGGATTTATCCGAGTTATGGGTTTTTGCCATGGAGGAAAATTCTTTTGGATAATTACACTGATGCCCTGATGCTGAATACGGCTTTATCGGTTGATGAAAAAAGACCAATATGGTCTTCGCTGACTAATGTCAGACATCAGGGCGAGTCTGAAATTGATCAAATTTCTAACTTGGCTCAATTATATGAAGGAAAGGAACTGACTCGGGTATCATACGAGCGGTACTGGCACGGATATCTAACATTTTTGCGGCCTGGATTATCAATCGTTTCCTATCGGGGTATCAGAAATTTTTTGACCATAATGCTTTATGGTAGTTTGTTGGTTTTTGTATATTTAGCATTAAAAAAAATAGGTCTTAGGGCTACCTTGGCAATTATTGCCGGCCTGATGGCAGTTGATTTTTTTTACTTGGGCCAATCAATGCAATTTTCAAGTGTTTTTTTGATGGGTTTGCTGGGAGCGATTTACCTGTTGATTAAGGGCAAGGGGTCCGAATATCTGACGTTTTTTGTTGTCGGAGCTGTTACCAGTTTTTTTGATCTATTGACTGCCCCACTGGTTAGCGTGGGGTTGTTGCTAATAGTTTCGAGCGCAAGGCAGTTGAGAGGGATTAGGGAGATAATTTTGCGGGTGGCAAGTTGGTTTTCCGGGTACGGGCTATTTTGGGTAAGCAAGTGGGTTTTGGTGGAAAATTTTTATATTCCAGGGGCAATAAAGACGGCATGGAGCCAGGTAATTAACCGAACGGTACATGAGGTTGATGCTGATTTTAGCCGGGTTGAGACGTTGCGGCGGAATATTTGGCAACTGATTGGTTATGACAGAACAAATAAAATAATTATTTTGACAGGATTGGTAATATTTGGAATATTTTGGTTGAGATATGTTGATCTGAAAAAAGCAAAATTATCTAGTATGGCTTCGTGGTTATTGATTTGTATAATCCCCTATGGCTGGTACTTGGTGGCGGCCAATCATTCTTATTTGCACGTCTGGTTTACCTATAGAAATCAGTTGATGACGGTGGTGGGAGTGTTTTTGGCGGTAACGGAATTGATTAATTGGAAGAAAGTGAAGAAGGACTTATTTTGGCTAAGCGACAACGCCAGAGAGTGGTTAGTGATTTTAAAAAATCAGCGAACCTGATTTTCTTGCCATGGCTAATGGTGCGAGGATAATAATGGATGGGTACTTCGGTAATTGATCCAATTTTGGAGAAAAAGGCGGTCATCTCCACTTCGAATTCAAACCCAGGGCAATGGCAGAAGTTGAGCAAAGCCGGAGACAAATTGTTTCGCCAGGATTTATAACAGGTTGGCTGGTCGGTTAGACTGGTTTTTAAAAAAAAGTTGATAAGCCTGGTCAGACACAATCCACCCCACAAAAAGAAAGTGTTGGCGGAATAATTATGAAAAATTTTGGCGCCTAAGATCCGGGAACCGTAAACCACATTGACTGATTTGTGGTCGTATTTTTTTAGGATAGAGACGTAGTCGATGGGGTCGTATTCCAAATCAGCGTCTTGAATAATGACAACTTGTCCGGATGCTTGGAGGATACCTGATTGGAGAGCTGCGCCTTTACCTTGATTTATTTTTTGATCGATAACTCTTAGGGAGGAGTTCTGTTTGGCAAAACTCTTGAGTAGCTTTAGGCTGTTGTCGGTAGAGCCATCGTTTATGGCAATAATTTCTTTTTGCCAACCGGGGATCGATACTTGACAGACATTATTTAAACAACGAGTAATGTAGACAGATTCGTTGTAGACAGGAATAATTATGGATAATTTTTTGGGCACTTTAGGATGAAATGATTATAGCATTCAGCCTCGTGTTTGGACTGGTAAAATATAGTTTGCAGGGATTCATGACAAATATGAGTAATATTTTTGTTCTATATTACCGGTGATTTTTATTATATATCCTATAATGATATAATAGCGAATGTCAGTTAACGAAAAATACATATACACTAAATTTTCCGCAGTAGTTCCTTCTTTTAATGAAAGTCCCCGCTTTGTTAGGGTGGTAGCTGAACTGTTGAAAATAGATATGCTAGATGAGTTAATTTTCGTTGATGATGGAAGTAGCGATGATACCGAGAAAAATATTAAACAGTTTTTGAAGGATCCCAGATTTGTTTATGTTAAGCACGAAAAGAATAAGGGTAAGGGGGCAGCGCTAAAGACCGGAGTGGAAAAATCAAAAAATGAAGTTATTTTGTTTTTGGACGCGGATTTGGGGAATATTACCAGTCAAAAAATATTTAAAATTGTGGAGCCGGTACTGCTGGACGAGGTAGACATGTCACGGGGTGCGTTTTCAAGGAAGAAAGGTAGGGTGACGGAATTTGCCGTAAAACCAATGATGGAGATACTATTCCCAAGTATGTATTTTGACCAGCCAATCAGTGGGCAAATTTGTGCAAAGAAAAGTTTTTTGAAGGAAGCAGAATTTACTGAGCGCTTTGGAGTGGATATTGGTTTGTTGTTTGACGCGATTGAATCGGGGCAAAGGATTGTCGAGGTAAATATCGGTTATTTGGCTAATAAAGAAAACCCAGCTGAGACAATTCGAGAGATGAGTCGGCAGGTGCTGGAAACAATGGTGTCAAGGGCCGGCTTGATCCGCCATAAATACAAACTGGTGCTTTTTACTTTGGACAATACCTTGATTTATAGTTATGAGCTAGGAAAAATGCTAAGGCAGCTTGGGATAGAAGATAAAATTATTGAGAACCACAGACTAGTTGAGGCGGGGGAAATTACAGCTAAAGATTACTTTGTGAGGAATGCAAAATTGTTTAAGGGAATTAAGGTCTCGACAATAGAAGAACTGGGTTCGAAATTACCAACAGTCAAATACGCCCAAGAGGTAATTAGGGCCTTAGTCCGAAGAAAATATCAGGTGGGGATAATTAGTTCGAATTTTTGTCCGATTATTAAGGCATATGCCCAGATTTTGGGCGTTCATTTTTATAAGGGAGTACAGCTAAAAGTAAAGAATGGTAAATATAGCGGGAAAATTTCTAAGCGATCGGAATACTGGTTAAATGACACTTTTGGCGAAGGGTTTGAAAAAGCATTCGAAAGATCTATAAGGCAAAAAAGGGTGAAGATCTCGGAAACCGCCATGATTGCTGGCAATGAAAAGAGTATTTCGGCATTTAAAAAGGCCGGGTTGAGTTTGGCATACAGACCTAAGAGTAAAGAATTGAAGGAAGCTGCTGACAAGACAATACAAGTTTTGGCTGAAATATTGGCAATAATAGAATAATGTTTTTGTTGACAAGACATGCTAAATCAGAACATAATGTTAGCCATGTTTTTGCCGGAAGCAGGTTGGAAACAAAGTTAGTTGCAGAAGGTAGAGGGCAGGCAGAAAAACTGGGAAAAAGAATAGCTCTTAATTACCAAGTTGAAATAATTGTGTGCAGTCAGTTGTTGAGATCTTATGAAACGGCATTGATATTTAAAAAAATATTCGAAGACAAATACCGAAAGAAAATTACTATTATTCGAACGGAATTGTTAAATGAAGTAGATGTTGGAGTAATAACGGGAATGAAGCCTAGGGATGCTTTGAGTAAGCATCCGAGAGAGTATTACAACATTCAGTCACAAGAAATAAAAGACTGGAATTTTACCCGGGGCGAGTCTTTTGAGGATTTGCGAAAGCGCTATAGGGAACTAATAAAGTTTCTTGATTCTTTTGAGGACAAGAACGTATTACTAGTCGGACATGAAATGTTTAATCGGGTAATATTGGAAAACCATATGGGGACAGCAAGTGCTTCTTTTGACCACAATCTATTAGTAGAATTGGTAAGTTTAGGAGGAGAAAAATGAAGGGAAAATCAGTAATGTTTTTTGGCTGGTTTTTTTATCCAAAAGTTGGAGGAGCGGAGACTATTATGCTCAACCAGGCCAGAGAATTGGTGGCCAGAGGTTATGAGGTATCAGTGTTGACTTCAGTTCTGGACGATGGGAAGGAGGGCGAGGATGAAATTTTTGGCATAAAAGTAATCCGAAGAAAATATATTAACGCAAAAGAGGTGCAAGATAAAGAAACAATAGAACGGGATTTGACTGAAATCATGTCCCGGATACAACCCGATTTATTTCATTTTCACAACGGTTCGTACCCCTCGGGCAGCCACAGCAAGCTAATTGGAGCCGGGACAATTGTGACAATTTTTAATACGGTTGCTAAGTTTGATATCCCAATTATTGAACATGCCCACAATGCCCAGCTAAAAGCACCCGAGGAAACAAAAACTTTAAGAGATTTACCATGGGATTGCCTGATATGTGTAAGCAAATTTGTACAGCAAAAATGGGAAGAGCTGGGAACAGGGGCAAAGTCGATGGAGGTGGTGTACAACGGAATTGATACAGAATTGTTTGAAGGGGCGGAGGCCAATAAAGCGATGTCAGAAATAAAAAAAGATGATGAAGTGGTGTTATTTAGTCCGGCCAGATTGCTGAGCATGACTACGGGAGAATTTAACAAACAAAAGAATTTAGAATTGGTATTTGATGCACTGGAGATACTGATAAAAAGGAAAATTACAAACTTTGTGTTGGTGAGTATTATCAATGATGTTTCGGATGTTAGGGCAAATGATTTAACACAAGAGATGATAAGTGGGTTGATTAAGCAAAAGGGGCTTGAAGGGAAAGTCGTATTTGTTCCAACTATTGATCCAACAAAGATGCCGAATTTTTATGCCGGAGCGGATATCGTGTGCGTGCCGGCGTTGTATGAAACTTTTGGACTAATGTATTTAGAAGCAATGGCGGCAGGGAAAGTCGTAATTGCCTCTAATACCGGCGGCCCAAGGGAATATATTAATAATAACGAGAATGGATATTTTGTTGATCCAAAGAATGCCAACGAATTGGCGGACTTACTGGAGAATTTAATAAAAGATAGAGGTTTACGACTTAGTGTCGGGGAGAAAGCAAAGATTAGTGCCAAGAGGTATACAAGCAAAAAGATGACTGACGGAGTAGAAGAAGTATATAAAAGATTGCTGGAAAGGTGAATTTTGAGATCTGTGAGAAGGAAAAATTTGTTTTATAATGAAACTATGAAAGGATTGGTGGTTTATGATTCGAATTTTGGCAATACCAAAAAGCTGGCAGAGTTGATCGTCCAGGAGCTGGGAAAAGACACAAGAGTTGTAAAAGTTGATGAGGTAACAAATCGTGATATTGAGGGAGTAGATTTAATTGTAGTCGGTAGCCCGATTGTGGCATGGAGACCCACTGAAAAAATTAATAGATTTTTAAATGGCCTTAAGAGTGACTCCTTAAAGGGGATAAAAGCAGCCGCTTTTGATACCAGAATTAAAGTTTGGTTTTCCGGCAATGCGGCAAAGAAAATTGCTTTAAAATTAGAAGGTGCGGGGGCTAAATTAGTTGCCGAGACGGAGTGGTTCTTTGTAGCAGGAAAGGAAGGGCCGTTGGTGTGGGGAGAAGAAAAGAAAGCAATGAGGTGGGCTAAAAAGATTAAACAAGCAAGTGGTAGAATAAAATAAGATGAAAAATAATACCAAAGTAATGTCCTCGCTTTCTGATTTAGAAAAGAAGTTAGATGAAGTGTTTGAGAAGAAAGCACCCCAGCTACCAGAAAGCATTAAAGAACTGATGGTAAAATACGGACCATATTTGTCGCTTATTATGATAGTTTTAAGCTTACCTTTATTATTGAGTGCATTTGGATTAAGCGCTCTCGTTGCTCCAATGGCTTTTTTGGGAGGAGTGAGAGCTGGAGTAGGTTTTTCGATGGGAATTCTAGTAACTTTAGTGGTGGTAGCAATGCAGGGAATGGCAATTCCAGGGTTATTTAAAAGACAAATATCGGCTTGGAAATTATTGTTCTGGGCTTCATTGGTAAGCGCAGTTGGATCATTATTGAGATTTGACTTGGGCGGATTAATTATCGGCTCGGTAATTTCCTGGTATTTCCTGTTTCAGATAAGAAGCTTTTATAAATAACCATAGGATAAGGCGCCTAGCTACCAGCAAGGAAAATTTTTCTTACGTATTTCATATTATTTTCTTACAATAATATTACTGATTTTTGTGGATAATTGAGCAGAGCGCTTAGTGATTGATGGTGTTTTTTTTGGGGGTGGGTTGGTTAATTTATAAGGCCAAAACCGTATAATTGCTTTATGGTAATGATTGAAGATGTATACCATTCGTCTCTAAAATTCTTATATCCTTTGAGTCTGAAAAGAACCTTTGAGATGATTGGAATGGAGGCAATGAGATTGGTTGAAGCTAAGTATAGCTCGGTTTTTATGATGAACGAGGGAAGACTTAGGCGGATGTATGCATCCTCCCCTGCTTTATATGAAGTGCAAGCTAGAAAAAGAGGGGTTACATACCAAGCTTACAAAAGCGGGAAACCTGTATTAAGAAAAGAAGATGAACTGGAAACGACCCATCCGAAATTTGCGGAAATTGAAATCGGAGAGGATTTGAGCATCCCGTTGACTTATAACAAAATTACCTTGGGGGTGTTATCGGTGTTGTCAGAAAGAGGAAAAAGATTTAGCAAGAAGGACATTGCCATATTAAAATTGTTCTCGCCGCTGGCAATGATGGCCTTAAGAAAGGCATTACTGTATAACGAATTGCACAAGGCTTTGAACGAAAGGGATTTATTTATTTCAATTGCTTCGCATGAACTTAAAAATCCATTGACTTCAATTTATGCTTACAGCCAAATTATTGCAAACAAGATTAAAAAGGGTGAGATGCCGGAAATGGATAAGGTAGACCGCTTATTGCTGGAGGAATTGAGGCTCAATAAAATAATGTCGGATTTTTTGGAAGTAAATAGAATAAAGACCGGAAAAATCAGTTTTGAGATGAAAAAAATAAACTTATTGGAAGTGTTAGAGTCGGCGATGGAAAGTTTTCGGAACATTGACAAGGAAGAACATCGATTGAGATCAAGATTTGAAAGACAAAAGGCAGTCGTCTGGGGGGATCCTGATAAAATCCACCAAGCAATTTTAAATGTGATAACTAACTCGGGGAAGTATTCAGAAAAAAATAGTTTAATTACGGTGTCACTTGAACAAGAGGAAGATTATTTTCGCATAGAGATAAAAGACCGCGGGTCAGGTATACCAGAAAAAGACTTACCATATGTCTTTGATAGATTCTATCGGGCCGATAATACTAAAAATCAGGGTATGGGTATAGGGTTATATTTGGTAAAATACATAATATTGAAACACGGTGGTAAGTTAGAAATAAAATCAAGAGTTAATAAGGGAACTACAGTGAGTATACTGTTGCCAATACTAAATGAAAAGAGGACCGGAGAACTTCAGACCAAACAAAACGGAGGATCCTGACTTTAAAGATTGGGCTAGTTTGAATTCGAGAAGGCAGGAGTTGTGGGTGGAAGCGGGCAGATATGAAAGAGTTTATTTTTTACAGAATGGTTCGCCAAACCTAACGGAATGCTTGAGGCCATTATTTAGAAGATTTGAAGAGGAATCAGTTAATTATGCCAAAGGAAAGATTGGCAGAATGAGAAGTTATGTAATATTTCTGGAAGGTTTGCCCGGTAGCGGAAAAACACACATTCGAGATCAAATTATTGATGAATTAATTGATGTTTACTCAGAAAGGCTAAAAAGGCATAAGGGTACGAAAATTGATTACAGGAGTATTTTGTGGGAAAGAATGGAAGATGAGTTAAGAAGTAGTGGTGTAATTGCCACACGAGGAATGGCTCCTGATTCGGTGGAAGATCTGGAGAGGGTGGGACAACACATGGCCAGCAAGGTAGCTGAACCTATCAAAGAAGGCCGAAGTAATTTGTTAATTTTGATAGAAAAACCGGGAGGGACTTCTGTAGTAACAGATGAACAATTAATCGTTAGCCGGCCTTACGCCCCAACCATGAGACATGATTTAATGGGCGGAAAAGGTCATTTTGGAGGAATTCCAAGAAACAGCGTAGTGGTTACAAGTATCGGAGTCGTGGCCGGACCGAGAATGGAAATCCTAGCTTATTACAGAAATGTATTGAAATTGGTTTCAGACAAGTTTAGGTTGGGACAAATGAGTGAGAAGAAAGCTTTGATTGAAGCTGACAAATTGGGCGGTATGTTCGGACTGCCTGAAGAAAAGAGAATTAAAAGGATTGAAGATTTATTTGTAGTACAGGAGGGGGGGAGTGTTGAAACTATAAGGAGAGCGGCGATAGCATCAAGCCAATTGCTTGATGTGGCGAGAGTAATTAGTGAAATAAAATATCCTGCTTATTTTGACAGATTATTTGCGAGACGATCTCTAACAAGAACAAGGGATAATTTTTTTGAGGATATACCTCCCAGTTTCAAAAGATTAATGGAAGAAGTTAATGAGGTGACGAAAATTATGGATATTACTACGGGAGACCGGGCAAGAGATTACCTTGAGATGGTGTGTAGAAACCTGGTAACGGCGGCAGTGCTGGATGTAGACTTTAGGGGGTCTGATAGGGGGACAATAGTGATGAATAATCCTGATATGAAGGTTCAAAATATCACAGAGCTTCGTCGTTTTTTGATGAGATATCAACTCTCAGGAAGAGCAGTCTAAAATTATTACATTACGATTCGGTCGGATATGGTATGATGTATAATCGCTTGATAGAAGTTAAAAATTAAAATAATATGTCAAATAAATTATTACTGCCGATTGTTTATCTTGGCATTTTTTTGGTAACGATGGCTGTCAGTAAGGGGCATGCTGTAAGAATCGAAGAAATGGGACAGTTTTTGGGATTGGGGGGCGTAGCGGTTGGCTATTTTGTCGGAAAAAAATTGAAAAAATAATCTATAATTTAGTTATGGAAAAAAGGGATGATAGAGACGGTGTTGTGGGAGCAATTTTTTTGGTATTTGCCGGGTTGACATTTCTTCTCAACAACTTAGGGTTGGTTTCGTGGGAAATATGGGCTGTTTTGGTTCGATATTGGCCTATTTTGTTAATTTTGGCAGGATTTCAAATGATTATTGGTGGTTACCGTTGGTCGAGGATGGCGGCGGCTTTGGCAGCAGTGTTGATATTCGGATCGATTTTACTTCTGGGGATAAGCGAGACGAATCCGGGATTACTGGAGGAATGGGGTTTGGGTGAATCAGTTTGGATCGAAACATTAAAAGTTATTCGAAGAAGATAAAATTATGAATCCTAGAGTAGTGTTGGGGTTGTTTTTAATAATTATCGGAGTAAATTTTTGGCTGGGGATAAATTTGTGGTCGATTTTCTGGCCATTAGTGCTGATCTTTATTGGGTTAATGATTTTGCTCAGACCGCCAGAAAAAAGTAACTGGGACAGAGAGACTGTTGTCAGTGAAGAGGATAAAATTGATGAAGTGGTGATTTTTTGGGGAATTGATAAAAAAGTTAGAAGTGAAAATTTTCGGGGAGGAAAAATTGTAACCGTGTTTGGAGCAGGTAAGCTTGATTTAAGTGAAGCTAAAATGAAAGAAGAAAGTGTTGAGATGGAAGTGGCAGCAGTTTTTGGAGGAATTGAAATAATCGTTCCTCGAGACTGGAGCGTTAGTAGCTCGGGAGCAGGAGTATTCGGTGGGTTTGACAATAAAGCTGTAACTCCTAAAGAAAAAATAACCGGTAAGATGAAGATTGAAGGGGCTGCGGTTTTTGGCGGGGTAACAATTAGAAATTAAGAGGTTATTTTCGGGTTTATTATTAGAGATGGAATTGTCGACGGATCAAAATAAAGCACTAAGAAATCTGAACGACTGGTTTGAGGACAAAGGTTCGGAACAGTATATTACTTTGGGCGGTTATGCCGGAACAGGGAAGACTACGCTGCTGTCTGTATTCAGAAAAGAGCTTCATAAAAGGAACAAAAAGACGAAAGTCGCTTTTGTCAGTTATACAGGTAAGGCGGCAAGGGTGTTGAGAGGAAAATTGGTGGAGCAAAAAAGTATTTTTGATCAGGACACTACTGGGACTATACATTCGCTAATATATTCCCCTATTGTGAATGATAAGGAAGAAATTGTTGGCTGGAAACCACGGGAAAGTCTGGAGGCAGATTTAATTATTGTCGATGAGGCGTCGATGGTAGATGCTAATATCTGGAGAGATTTGCGGGCATATGGGAAAAGAATTATTGCAGCCGGAGATCATGGGCAATTACCACCAATTAGTGGATTTTTTAATTTAATGGAAGAACCAATGTTAAAACTGGAAGAAATTCACAGGCAAGCAAAAGACAATCCGATAATAAGGTTGTCGATATTGGCCAGGGAGAGAGGTGTAATACCAGCAATCGACTTTGGAGCTAGAGTCAAAAAGATTAGGAGGGATAATAGTGAGGGTCAGTCAATTGTGGAAGAATGGTTGGAAAATTTCAGTCCCGAGACTTTAGTACTTTGCGGCTATAACACAACCAGGGTGAAGTTAAATAATTATTTAAGAAAATCACTGGAATTTACCTCGAATGAACCTGAAGTAAATGACAGGGTAATTTGTCTTCGTAATAATCATGAAAAAGAAGTGTTTAATGGAATGTTGGGGGTTGTTGTGAAATTAAATTCTAAGAATGATGATTGGTATGAGGCAGAGATTGTAATGGATGGAGAAGACAATATTTATGATGGGTTGATTTACAAAAAGCAATTTAACAGTCAAGGAGCAATGAATTTTTCTGATAAAAGATATTTGACAAAAATCGGAGATCTTTTTGATTTTGGTTATGCGCTGACTGTACACAAGGCTCAGGGTAGCCAGGCAAGAAGGGTGGTGTTGTTTGAGGAGAGATTTGCCAAAATGGATGATGATGAGTGGAGAAGGTGGCTTTATACCGGAGTGACCAGGGCTGAGGAAGAATTACTAATAATCGGCTAGTTTTGTATAATTGATCCAATGATCAAAAGTTTACTATTGGCAATGGGTTTGATGTTGTGTTGTGCGAGCGGAGTACGGGCGCAGGAGGACATCCCTTTTAAGATTGAAGAAAGTTTGGAGGCTAGAGGGGTAGAAATTGTTGAAGAGGGTGAGATTGAATTTTTTGATAATTATCAGAGTTACCAAAAATTGAAACTAGAATTTACCAACGGAACACTTAAGGGGCAAAACAGAGAAATTGAGGTGGGAAATGTGCCAATGGCCAATAACCAGAATTACAAAGTCAATGACAAGGTGATGGTGATAAAGCAAAAAGACTTAAACGGAGAAGAAATGTTGACCATAATTGATTTTGTAAGGAGAGATGGACTAGCACTATTGTTCATTATGTTTTTGATAATTACCTTAGTGGTTGCCAAAAAGCGCGGATTAAGTTCGTTTCTGAGCATGGGGATTACTTTTTTGGTGATATTTAAATTTATATTACCTCAAATTTTGGCTGGAGGTAACCCGATTCTGATTACCATTCTGGGATCAATAGGAATCATTCCGATTAGCTTTTATCTGTCTCACGGTAGCAACAAAAAAACGTCAGTATCAGTGATGGCAACATTGATATCACTTTTAATTACAGGAATATTGGCTTTGGTATTTGCAGAACTAACCAGTTTGAGCGGGATGGCGTCAGAGGAAGCGGGCATGCTGTCGGCGATAAAACAAGGCGGAATAAATATGAAAGGGTTGCTATTGTCAGGAATTTTGGTGGGGTCTTTGGGGATATTGGATGATATTACCGTGTCACAAGCAGCAATAGTGGAGCAATTGACCCAAGCATCGGAAAAAATAAAGTTTAAAGAACTTTATACGAGAGCCATGAAAGTTGGTGAAGACCATATAGCTTCAATGATTAACACACTAGTTTTGGTTTATGCCGGAGCCTCGTTGCCCATGCTCCTAATTTTTATAAATAACCCGCACCCAATGTCAGAGGTGATTAATTATGAATTTATTGCAGAAGAAATTGTAAGAACTCTGGTGGGAAGTATCGGGCTGGTGGCGGCCGTACCAATCAGTACCTTATTAGCCTGTTGGATGTTGGGAAGAAAAAAATGAAGAGAGTAATATTGACAGCAGTTTGGTTAATAGCGGTGGCGGCTTTGGCGATGATGTGTGGTACCAGTAAGGTCAATGCTGTGGAATGCGAAAACAGATATGCGACGATAGTCAATCCAATTAGAGACAGGAGCCTGTGGATAAGCAGAGACCTGAATTGGGTTGAAATACAATACAAACCAATTGCTAAAAACAGATTGGCTGCGACCTGGTTGTTGCAGTACGACACAATGAAGGACGATGAGCTTATGGATCAGCTTAAGAAATTTGATGCAAATCAGGAGATGGGCTTGTTTTTGGAGATTAGCGAAAAATTAGCTGGTGATGCAATGGTTTATTACACAGTAAACAGACCGTGGTATAGCCCTGAAGTAGTTTTTTTGTCTGGTTATCAGAGAGATGAAAGAGAAAGATTAATAGATAAAGTTTTTTTGACATTCAAAGAAGAATTCGGATATTGGCCAAAATCCGTTGGGGCATGGTGGATCGACTCTTACTCGATGGGGTATATGAAGGAGAAATATGGAATAGAAGCCACAATGATTGTCGCCGATCAAAAAACAACCGATAATTATGGTATTTGGGGCCAATGGTGGGGGGCTCCTTACTGGCCAGCCAAATATAACGTCATAAAACCGGCAGAAAATATCGAAGAAAAGGAAGAAGTGGTGGTTATTCAATGGGCATTGAGAGATCCTGTATTGGCTTATGAGGGGCAGGGACCGCAGTTTTCGAACTACTCATTACAGGCAAATGACTACACCGAGCGTGGACTCGATTTAGAATATTTCAAGAAATTATCAAACACCTATTTGGATTGCAGAAATAAAGTTGGTCAGATTACTGTTGGTCTGGAGGTGGGAATGGAGGGGGCCAGGTTGGCTGATGAATATGAAAGACAAATTGATTATTTGGCAGGAACTAATACTCAGGCGATTAGCATGAGTAATTTTGCAAAAGAGTTTGGAGAGATTTTTCCGGAATTAAACGAAACGACTTATATCGATAACTGGGAATTGAGTATTGCGGCAAGAAAAAACGATAAATTGTCTGAAAATATTGTTTACAAAAAAGTTGCTTTTGGGGATTATTTTGCCGAGGATAATAATACTTTTTTGGATAGAAAATTGCCGGTAGAATATGGGGCAACAAATTATTTTCCAATGTGGATATTTATTTGGCTAATTTCTGGTGTAGGGGCAATATTAATTAAAGATATCAGGTGGTGGATATCGGGGTCAGTCTTTCTGGCTGCAGGATGGTGGTGGCTGCTTAAATCAAGAGTAGAGCTGGGTTGGTTGGTGGCATACGGACCTAGTCCAAAATCAGATTTGATTTGGTGGCAAATGGGTGTGGTAGCAATAGTTATGTTCGCAGTGTTCCTAGTAAGGAAGAGGAGGAGCTTTTTGACCTGGATACCACTTGGATTTGGCTTTCTGCCCTTAGTAAAGTTGGTACGGGCATCGATTATTGAGGGAGAGTATTGGGTGGGGTTGATGACCGGATTTTCAAACTTTTTTGGGTTGGGAATTTCCAAGGAGAGATTTATAAGATTGGTGTCTGTGGAATTAGCATCTCATCAGGCCGAATCACTTTTGAAAATAAAATTAATTGATACTTGGGTGGTGGCCTTGGTTGTTATTCCTCTATTAATGGTTGCAACGGCTATTGCCATTAAGTATTTAGCAAGAAAGAATAAGAAATTAAAACTATTGGCCCAGATTATATTGGCTGGAATGTTAGTGTGGTATCTATATCAGACGGCGGTAAGTGTACCCGTGAGTGCATCTTTATTATAATGAAACTATGAACAAAGTAGTAATAATTATTTCCGGCCTATCCGGAACCGGGAAGACCAGATTGGGTAGGTATTTCTCTGAGAAATTGTCAATCCCCTTTCTTAATAAGGATACTTTTAAGGAAATAATGTTTGATGAGGTTGGTTGGAAGGACAGAGAGTGGTCACAAAGGGTGGGGGCAGCCAGCTATAAAATTATGTATTCAGTGGCTGAAGAAATGATGAGGGGAGGAATAAGTTTTGTTTTGGAAAGTAATTTCCGGGCGGAGGTGGATAGCGAAAAGCTTAAACGGTTGAAAGCAAAATATGATTATAAAATGGTAGAGGTGATGTGCAAAGCAAATGGACCGGTTTTGTTTGACAGATTCAAAAAAAGGGCTGAGAGTGGGGAAAGGCATCCGGGTCATGTTGACCATCTGTGCTACGAGGAGCAAGAAAGGAGGCTTTTGGCAGGGAAAACGAAGCCGCTTGAGGTCGGTAGGTTAATAGAAATTGATACAACTGACTGGAACAAGGTCAGCTACGAGGAAATTTTGACAAGTTCTTTGATGGGCTTGTAGGAAAACCGGTGAACAGGACAAGGTCCGTTAGCTTTGAGGGCTTCGAAATGGGCTTTGGTGCCATAACCTTTGTGAGCGGAGAAACCGTAGACAGGATATTGCTTACCCAGGTTGTCCATCTGATGATCGCGGTCAACTTTGGCGACAATTGAGGCTGCAGCAACGGAGAAACACAAGCTGTCGGCTTTGACGCAGGAAATTACCGAAGGAGATGGGTGTTTTAAGTTACCATCAAGTATGGCAAAATCAAAAAAACCACGAAAGGAGTCGAGAGCCAGGTCAATTAGTTTGATAATAGTCGCACCTATCCCCTGCTGATCAATTTCTATGGAAGAAGCAGAAAGAGTCAGATATCTAAAACCGGAATCCCGGAGGTACATTTTTATGGCTTGTCTTTTTTGGGAGGATAAAAGCTTGCTATCCCTGACGCCAATTTTTGTAAAATCATCCGGATTAAAATTGTCTAAATCAAGCAAGAAAGCGCCGATGGTTACCGGGCCAGCCCAAGGCCCACGACCAACTTCGTCGATACCAAGAAGAAAGCGAGTTTTGGTTAGAATGATGGATTTTTCAAATGTAAAATCGGGCAATTTCATAGCAAAATATTTAGTTGTTTAGCTAATTCAATTTTAAACTGCTTGAAGTCCTGATAGTAAAGAGCAGAAAAACCAAAGTTAAGGGCAGCCCGGACATTGTTTGAGGAATCATCAATAAAAAGACAGTCAGAAGGGTTAGTATTGGCTGCTTTGAGATAAAGGTCAAATAAGCGAGGGTTAGGCTTCAGTAGTCGGGTTTTTTCATAATAAAAGATATGT
>CAZFAI010000004.1:9858-34419 GCA_964516555.1 uncultured Gammaproteobacteria bacterium | reverse complement strand
AAATTCAAACTAGAGAGCGGTAAGAAACTGGTAAGAGAACAAAAAAGCCCCTCGTGTCGAGGGGCTTTTGAGAGATCAATTTAGGTTTACTTGACCATTTTCTTAATTTTGGTGCCGGGTATATAACGAGGCATTCTTCTGGCAACAATCTTTTTTGATTCTTTCGAACCAATAGCCTTAATGGTTTTGGCTTTAAACATTTTGGTTTTGAAAGTTCCAAAACCGGAAAGTTTAACAACTTCACCGTTGCTGAGAGATTTCATAATCTCAGAAAGGAAAGTTTCTACTGCTTGCTTACTAGCTTTCTTACTTAGTTTAGCTTTTTGAGAGACTAATTCTATGAGGTCTTTTTTGGTCATTATTTAATATTGCTAAATTTATAATTCACTATAATTTTAGCTAATTTAGGGCAAAATGCAAGTGTTACTAATCGTTTTTAACCGCATTTTTATTGATTTTGCTTGCCACAATGGTGCTGCTGGTACGCAATTCCCTAACAACAGTGACCTTGATTTGACCGGCCCATTTGGCCTCTTCTTCGAGTTTTTCGGCAATATTTTGACTTAAAACGGTTGCTTCCGAATCAGATACCTGGGAAGGTTCGACAATAACCATAACTTCCCTACCCGCCTGATAAGCAGCAACACTTAAGACACCCGAAAAACTCTTGGCAACCTCTTCAATATTTTTCATACGGGTCAAATATTCTTCGTGTACCTCATATCTGGCTCCAGGACGAGTACCCGAAGCGGCATCGCCGATATAGACAATTACCGATTCAATTGAGGAAAACTCTTTGTCCTCGTGATGTTCGGCAACACAATTTATTACTGACTGAGGAATTTTATATTGATGAAGAATGTCAACACCAAGATCGATATGGGTGCCTTCCTGATCGGAGACAACCTTGCCAATATCATGAAGGAGGGCGCCTAGCTTTACCGTATTGACATCAGCTTTTAATTCATGAGCAATCGCAGTGGCGATCTTGGTTGCTTCAATGGTATGTTTAGCTAAATTTTGACCGTAGGAAAATCTATATTTATACTTACCAATATATTTGATCAATTCGGTAGGTAGATTAAATATACCCGCTTCCTGACAAATTCTTTTGCCCTCATTTATTAGAATTTTTTCCATATCATTTTTGGTTTGCGCAACGATCTGTTCAATCTTAAGAGGCTGAATACGACCATCTTTGATAAGTTTCTCGAGTGAGATTTTGGCAATTTCCCTCCTGGTTGAATCAAAGGATGAAATCCGGATATCATTTGACTCATCAAGTTCAAGTTCAACTCCGGTGGCCTTTTCGAATGCATGGATATTCCGACCTTCCCGGCCAATAATCTTGCCTTTTATTTTTTCATCAGGCAAAGTGATTGTTGATACGGTATATTCGGCTACATATTCAGTAACACCGTGACGAATGCCCTCAATTAAGATTTCCTTGGCGAGTTCATCTTCTTTTTGACGGATGGACTCACGACTTTCTTCAACTTTTTTGGCAATCCAAGTGGCCATTCTCTTTTCGGTGCTGCTTAAAATCAACTGCTTGGCCTTTTCAATATCTAGCCCTGATATTGTTTCCAGTTTTTCCAGTTGTTTTTTGTAAAGGTCGTCAATTGACTCAACTTTTGACTTTAGTTCAGCAGCCTGAGAATCCAACGACTTTTCTTTTTGAATTAAGTAGCGCTCTTTTTCTGCCAGTGAAGATAATCTTTGAAATATTTCAGCTTCTTTGGCTCTAGCTTCGGTTTCAAGCCTTTTGGCGTTGGCCAGAGCTACTTCAGCTTCAGCATTGGACTGAGGTGGCGGGGTAGCTGTTTTGGTGGCAACAGCAGTCTTTGTTTTGGTCTTCCTGGTTGGTGAATAGACTACTCTATTTTTTTCTTCAATAACTTTTGTTCCGGTAGTAACTGATTTAGTTTTGACATCCTGCGACTTGCTGTCCCCGGATATGATGCCTTTAAACTTTGATAAAAATGAATCGAACATAAAACCTCCATGTCTCTTTTTACTTTTTAGTCCAAATTAGATGCCACCTGCCAAAAGATATGTTAAGTCAACTTTTGTGTTTTGGATAATCATTATTTATTACAAGTAAAAAGAAAATTTATAAAAATAATATTTAAACGCGTACATGTGTATTTTACTTTTTATTTTTGAATACGTCAATCGCAGTTTTAACGTCATTTAAGGAAAAACCCTTTCGGTATAAAGCAGCGATTATTTTTGTTTTTGTTTTAAAATCCGATAAATCTTGAATTGTGTAATTTTTCTTTTCCAAATATATTAATATTTTGGAGCAATCATCCGATTCAATTTCGTCTAACAAAGACCGGTCAACACCCTGTTTTTGAAGAGCATACTTAATAAAACTGGTGGATTTGTTTTTGCTTTTTCGGACCATAAAGCGCAAATAATCCGACTGATTCAGTAACTGCCTGTCCTTTAATACGTTTATTGCCTGATTGATGATGGTGTCGGTATTAACAAGATCGGGGTTTATCTGATATTTAGCCGTAAGTCTTTTTAGATAGTTTTTGGCTTTGGGCCTTAGTACCACTTCAGTTTTCGGACTCATAGCTACCTGGCGGAGAGAATATGCCAGTACCAGATAAAATAATGACTTAGAAATAATGCCTGCATATTCTTCATCACTCAAAACCTGGTCTTTGTGTAATTTGAGGGCTATTGTCTGGTCGTAGGGAAAAGGGATAAATTGACCCGATTCAAATAATATATTTATCCGGTTTTGAATACGACTGGACTTCAGGCTTTTTATCTTTTGAGGCATTATTCTTCAGATTCTGTTTTGGCCTGTTCCATCTCAGGATTCTTGACAAGCTGCCAAATGCTGGCCTTTATATCTTGAGCAATTTTCGGATGATCTTTTAGATAGTTCTTGGAAGCTTCACGACCTTGAATATTTTGATCTTCAATTTTGAAGAAAGCACCTGATTTGGTAATAATATTTTTGGCTACAGCTAAGTCAACTAAGCTCCCATATACCGATATGCCTTCGGTGTTCATAATGTCAAACTCGGCCTCTTTAAAGGGCGGAGCGACCTTGTTTTTGATAACTCTGGCACGATGCTGAGAACCTATGGATTCACCGCTTGAAGTTTTTATATTAGCAATTTTGCGAATATCAATCCTGACTGAAGCATAAAATTTGAGAGCCAAGCCACCGGGGGTTGTCTCCGGATTACCAAACATGACGCCGATTTTTTGGCGGATTTGATTAGTAAAGATAACAACACAGTGGGATTTTGATATCGCCCCAGTAAGTTTTCTTAGAGCCTGAGACATTAGCCTGGCCTGGACACCGACCATGGCGTCACCCATTTCACCTTCAATTTCGGCCTTTGGGACAAGAGCGGCGACGGAATCGATAACTATAACATCAACGGCATTGGAACGAACCAGGGTTTCGACGATCTCCAGGGCCTGTTCACCACTATCCGGTTGTGAAATTAAAAGACTGTCAAGGTCAACACCAATTGCAGATGCCCGGCTAGGATCAAGTGCATGTTCGGCATCGATAAAGGCGGCTGTTCCACCAATTTTTTGGGCTTCAGCAACAACGTGTAAACAAAGCGTGGTTTTACCAGAAGCTTCCGGGCCGAATATTTCAGTAACCCGTCCTCTTGGCAATCCACCAACTCCGAGAGCAATATCCAAGGGAAGACAACCAGTAGGAATGGTGTCAACGGCCATGTCGACTTTACGGTCGCCCATCTTCATGATGGATCCTTCTCCGTAAGTTTTTTGGATTTGTTCCATGGCAATTTTAACTGCTTCCATTTTTTTGTCTTTGATTGACGATTCTGCTTTTGATGTATTTTTGGTTCTTGGCATTTTTTTAAAATTAATTAATCTATAAATATTGATAACATAACGTGATGGGAAGTCAATAAGTAAACCCGAAGAAAATCCGAAACTGAGATATAGTTTATTTTAACATGCTTAAAACTAGTTTCTAATGGTAAAATAAGATTGCTTTTATATCGGGGATTGGCGCAATTGGCTAGCGCGCACGTATGGGGTGCGTGAGGTTGCTGGTTCGAATCCAGTATCCCCGACAAATCAAGAAGTTGTCCTTCCAAGCTTTCTGAGTTTTTCAATGTAATCGGCTTGTTGCCTTATGGCTTCAGTGTCAATACCATTTTTCTTGGCAATTAATAAGCCCTCGATTACTTCTCTGGCTGCGACGGCATCCTTTCGGAACAAGTGATTAACCTTGATTTCATTTTCCCTAAAATTTTTATCGACGATGGTTATCGAAGCAAACATCAGGGTATACCGAACCAGAACATCGGTTATGTCGGAAATGAATACGCTATGAATTTTCTCGGAAGCAAAAAAGTGAGTCGTGATCACACTTACACGCTCAGTATCGATAATTAATTTATCAGGGAAAAGGTCAAAAAGGACAAAACTTTTTATCTCCATAATAGTGTTATCGGCTTTGCTAACGAAATCTTTGAATTTATCTATGGATTTCGATTCTTCTTTTACGGATTCTTCCTTGGCTTCTTTTTGAAGTTCCTTTTTATTAATTTCAATTGAAGATACGGTAGTTACTCCTTTTTTGTAACCCAGCTTCTTCAGATTACGTCTAGGCATAAGCAACAGTATAAAAGTTACTTAGCAGATCTAATTAAGTTTTAGGTTAGAAAAAGGTAAGTTATAGTTTATAATTAGATGTTTATATTTTTTTGAACTATGGATTTTGAAAAAGAAATTGAGAGTGATTTATTGTTTTTGATCAAAGACAAAGATGAGAGGACAGAAGACAATAAAAAGCATAAAAAAATTATCAAGAGTGCAAAAAGTAATCTAAAAAAGATGGTCTGGGACAGATTGTCAGGTAATGTTGCCGATTGTTAAGTTAGTATCAGATACAAAGAAAGCAATAAAGTATAGACTCCAAACAGATAGTAATAATTGTTGATTAGGGTATTTTTGAGTAATTTAAGGGCAACTACTCCAATTACGACGGTAAGCAAGAAAGTTAAAATGTGAGTCGGCTCGATAAAGTTAAGTAAGCTTGAATTTTTTATGTCCAGGAATATGGCGCCGATTGAGGCCGGAATAAACAATGCGAATGAAAACAAAAACGTTTCTTTCCGGCTCAGACCCAATAGTAAGCCAATTAATATAGTAATTCCGGAGCGTGAAATGCCGGGTAATACGGCTAATACCTGAAATATCCCAATAGCCAGAGCCATTGAATAACTAAGGTTTTTTCCTTTTGGTGCGATAAACCGGGTTGAGAGAACCATCAGGGAAGTGGCTAAGAAGAAAAAAGGTAATAGATTGCTGTCTTCGTAAATTTTGTATAAGTAATTAACAAAAATGCAACTGAATAATACTAAGGGAAGAGTGGCTAGAAGAATATATTTTAGTTTACTTTTCAGGTAATCGGTGTGGTTGCGAAAATAAATAAGTACAGAAAAAAGAGTAGCTGTGTTTAGGAATATGTTTAAATCCAAAGAGGGCGTGAGTCCGAAAATAGTTTGAAGCAAATTGAGATGCCCGGAAGATGATATGGGGATAAACTCGGTAATGCCCTGAACAACACCCAATGTAATCGTGACAATATTTGACATGGTTTAATTGTATATTTATTTCAACAAAAAAGGACCTGCTTAACGCTTCGGAGATTGCTTCTGGCGTCTGGCTTTGCCGCCGGTACCAACCATGCGTCTTTGTTTTACGCGAGAGTCAACAGTCAAAAGTCCCTGGGACCTTAAAAGAGGTGTGTAAACCGATTGGTTTGATTTTTGAAGTGCGCGTGAAATGGCCAAACGAAGGGCTTCCAGTTGGCCTTGTTTCCCGCCGCCTGATACCCTGGCGGTGTAATAGTATTTTCCTAAAGTGTCAGTTGTAGCAAAAGGTTGATTGTATAAAACTTCGGATTCGGAACCGGGAAAATATTTAGAAACAACAATTTTGTTGACTTCAGAGCTACCCTTACCGAAAAAGAGTTTAATTGATGCGGTAGAGGCTTTTCGTCTGCCAACTGCGAATGTGTAGTTAGTAACTGTTTTCTTAGGCATATTTATTTTTTATTAAACTTGTCGGCGTATTTATGTTGAGGTCCGACAAAAACTTTTAATCTGGTCATCCGGTTTTTGCGAAGCCTGTTCTTTGGAACCATGCCTTCGACTGCATGCATGATTACTTTTCTTGGGTCTTTGGCCATCATCTCGGATAATTTGAAGGCTCTTAGGTTGCCAGCATATCCGGTGTGGTGATAATACATTTTTTCCTTCATTTTGTTGCCGGTTACCTCAATTTCTGAGGCGTTAATGGCAACTACATAGTCACCCATATCTGAGTGATAGGAAAAATCAACTTTATTTTTCCCAATAATCAGCTTGGCAATGTCTGAAGCTGCGCGGCCTAAAGTTTTTCCGGACAGATCAACCAGATGCCAGGATCTTTTTGGATTATTGCCTTTGGTTACTGTAGTTTTTGCTTTCATTTCTGCTCCTTTTTGGTTGTAATTTTCCTTTTTTGTTCGGCTTTGACAGGTTTTTTAGTTTTTTTGACTTCTTCTTTTTTGTCTTCTTTATTGTTTAATTCCAAAGAATAGGGCTTGGTAAATGCAAGTTTGACGATTAGGGCATCATCCCCTTGTCTCTTTTTTATACGGGTAGTCCTGGTAAAGTTTGATTTTTGATCAGCAAATGCCTTGTTTACGGCAATTATTGATTTTGTTACCAACTTCTTATTTTGAAAATAACCATGAAAGAAACGGTGGGCAGAAAGATCGTTTTTTAGAGCAATGGCACATAATTTTTCAACAGTTGGGATAACCGCCTTGGCTTTAGTTTGAGTGGTCTCAATGCTACCGTAAGTAAACATACTCTTGGCCAGGGATTTTAACAATGCCTGACGCTGATGATAATTACGTCCTAATTTCTTGCCGAAAACTAAGTTGGTCATTTTATTTCCAAGAGTAGCCTTTTTCTTTTAACCAGGCATCAATAATTTTTAATGATTTTTCGCCTACATTTTTGGCTTTACTCACTTCAAGGCGTCCGGCCTTGATCAAAGTGTCGATGGTGGTGTAACCAGCCTTTTTGAGAGCGTTAGTTACCCGAAGCGGTAATTCGATTTCTTCGATAGAAATATCGGCACCCTGAGATAAAGGAGTTGAGGCAATAGTGATGACTTCTTCATCAAATTCTTTTGGGTCAACAATTTGACTATACGAATTTATGAGATCTTTTGCGGCAAATTTTAGAGCCTGGAGGGGTTCAACAGAGCCATCCGTCCAGATTTCCATAGTAAGCTTGTCATAATTCGATTTCTTGCCCAAGCGGGTAGGTTCAACAGTATAGTTAGCTTTGGTAATGGGGGAAAAGGCTGCATCCAGAATTATTTCTCCTACGATATCAGTCTTTTGTTCCTTGGCGAGCGTATAACCGACGCCTCTTTCTACGGTCAACTCAATTCTGACGGAGGACTTATTGTCAGAAAGGGTGGCTATTGGTTGCTCGGGGTTAGCAACTTTGCAAAGGTCGTTTTGAGTGATATCGCCGGCAGTGACAGTGCCAGGACCGGTTTTATCCAGCAATAAAGTAATTGGCTCGTCCTTGTTGTAAATAAATTTAATTTTTTTAAGATTTAACGATATCTCGACAAGATCTTCTTTAACACCAGGTAGAGTAGTAAAAAGATGATTTGCGCCATCGACCTTAATTTTGGTAACGGCAGCTCCGGGAACCGTAATCAATAAAACCCGTCTTAGGCTGTTACCTAAAGTATGACCAAAGCCACCGACTAAGGGGCTTAGCTCAAACTTACCGTATGAAGCTTCTGCGAGTACTGTTTTGATATTAAATTTGTTGGTATCTATCACTATTTTCTCCTTGTTTTATCTTGAATAATATTCAACTATTAAATTTACATCAATGCCATTATCCAGTTCTGATACTTGAGGCAGACTGATAATTTTGACATTGCTGTCTTTTTTAGATTTTTCCATCCAAACGGGAAGGGTAAAATCTTTGTCTTGAAGTCTAAAGTTGTCTTTAGTAAGAGATTCGGCCTGGGGTGATAAGCTGACGACGTCATCAACCTTGACTAAATACGAGCTTACATCGAGCTGTTTTCCGTTAACCAATACATGGCCATGACTAATTAACTGCTTAGCATGATTCCTGGAAAGAGCTAGGCCAGAAAGAAAAATTACATTGTCTAATCTGGTTTCAATTAGCGTCAGCAAATTGTCACCGACCAAACCTTTGAGTTTCTTTGCCTGTTGATAATAATTCTTGAATTGAGTTTCCTGAACGCCATAAAGTCTTTTGGCTTTTTGCTTGGCTCTAAGCTGTAAACCATAGTCAGAAGGCTTACGAGTGCGCTTCAAACCGTGCATGCCAGGCCTAACAGCACCCTTTTTATCGATGGGGCACTTAGTAAAGCACCTTTCACCTTTGAGGTATAGTTTGGTGCCTTCTGTTCGGCAAAGACGACATTTGGTATCTAGTGTAATTCTTGACATAATTTTTGAGTTTAAACTTTTCTTTGTTTTGGAGGTCTAGGACCATTGTGGGGAATCGGGGTGATATCTGATATCATTTCCACCTCAAAATCTCTTTTAGCGCGAAGATAACGCAGAGTGGCATCACGACCGGTTCCGGGCCCCTGAAGGTAAATTGATAATTTCTTGATACCAAATTCTTTTGCTTTGTCTAATACTTTTTCAATTGCAGTTGTGGCGGCGAAAGGAGTTGATTTTCTTGCTCCCTTAAAACCACTATGACCAGAACTTGACCAGGAGAGTGTGTTCCCTTTGGGGTCAGTAACAGTGACTATTGTGTTGTTAAAAGAAGATTTAACGTAAAGACGACCCTCGACAAAACTTTTAGCAATTTTGCTCTTGGGAGCTGACTTGGTTTTGGTAGTGTTAGTAGTTTTGGCGTTCATAATATTTATTTATTTTTAGCAGCTGAAGCAGCATTTTGCTGAGTTTCGATTTTTGCCCAAGCTTCTTTGGTCAATGAGCCAACGGTCTTTTTGCGTCCCTTGCGGGTGCGAGCGTTGGTTTTGGTTCTCTGACCGTTTGCAGGCAAACCGACAATATGTCTAATTCCACGGTAACATTTGATGGCCTTGAGACGATCAATGCTTTCCCTGATTTCTCTTCTGAGGTCTCCTTCTGTTCTGAAAGTTTCCAGAGCCTTCATGAGGCTGCTGACATCATCACGGGAAAGATCCTTGATTCTGGTATCAAGTTTAATTTTGGCTTTTTTGGCCAGGAGATTAACATTGGTACGACCAATACCATAAAATCGGGTTAAGCCGATTTCTGCTCTTTCATTATCTGGTATTTCTACTCCGGCAATTCTCATAATAATTTATCCTTGTTTTTGCGTATGTCTTTTGGTAGAACAAATAACTCTTCTCACCCCTTTACGGATGACAATTTTGCAGTTCTTACATCGGGTTCTAATACTGGATTTAACTTTCATAATTACGCTTGGATATTGTAACCTAAATATTGTCTAATATCAAAGACTAAATTGGATTTAACCGCGATATATGATCCGGGCCTTATCTCCGTCAGGACTTAATACTAAAGTGACGGTGTCTCCGGCCATAACCCGAATGCGATGAATCCTTAACTTTCCGGCTAAATAAGCAATTATCTCCCTGCCATCTTCGGTCTTTACCCGAAATAAGGTATTTGGCAATACTTCTGTTACGTATCCTTTTGTTGTTGCTTCCTTAGCCATTAGATGTGTATTATTATAATAATTTATCGATATTTTGGCAAATATCTAAAAATATGGGTTCCACGGGGCGGTTGCCGTCTACTTCAACGAAGGAACCTATTTCCTCAAAGTAGTTTAGTATTGGTCCGATACTTTCGTCATAGGATTTTTGTCTGGCAGCAATAGCTTGGGGTGTTTCGTCAGTACGACCGGCATCTGAGAACCTGCTACCCGCTTCGTTTTGGGCGGATCTTCTCCGACTAATTTCTTGAGCTGTAACAGCCAAGTGAACAAGAAGACTGATGTTTTGGCCTTTTTCTTTTAGGTAACCTTCTATCAGGGGGCCTTGGGCTAAAGCACGCGGATATCCGTCCAGAATAAAATTGCTGCTGCCAATGGAGTCCAGCTTGCTTTTTAGAACAGCAAAGGTAACTTCGTCAGGAACCCAGACTCCCCGATCGATGTAATCTTTGGCAGATTGGCCAAGTTCTGAACCGGAAGCAATTTCGTCGCGGAGTAGTTGACCCATGGACAGGTGAGTTAGATTATATTTATCAGCAACTAAACGTGCCTGAGTGCTTTTACCGCAACCTGAAGGTCCAATTATGAATAGATTTAAGGCCATGTTTTGTTTAATATGTAAGTTTTTCGTAGTTATAAGTTTGAACTACATTCTCGATTTTGCGAGTAAGTTCAATGATAACTGAAACGACGATAAGAATACTGGTACCACCGATTGTCAGGGTAGTAATTCCGGTAAGGTTTTGGATTATTGACGGTGTAACCGCGATTATTCCAAGGAAAACTGCACCAATAACCAATACCCGATTTATGAGGTATTGCAGCCTTTTTTCGGTGGCAACTCCCGGACGGATACCTGGGATAAAACCACCGGATTTTCTAAGTTCATCGGCAATGTCTTTGGGTTTAAATACCACTGAAGTGTAAAAATATGTAAACCCAATAACTAAGAAGAAATAAAAGAAGATATAAGCGTAACCACCGGGATCAAAGAATCTGGCGATAGCAGTGGCTGTGTTGGCGATAGCAGGATAGGGCAGCCTACCTAAAAACTGGCCGATTAAAGAAGGGACAGTGGCTAGAGAAACAGCAAAGATAATCGGCATAACACCGGCTGTGTCGACTTTTATGGGTAAATAAGTGGTTTGAGCTCTTTTTGCGTATCCCACAGGAACACGTAAAATTGCCTCTTCGACCATAACTATACCCAGGACCATAGCAACAGCAAGGGCAATAAAGATGATCAGGTTCATACCTGTTTGTGGATTTGAAAAATCGGTGATATTGAGAGTCTGTAAAAAGCTAATTGGTAATCTGGCGATAATACCGGCAAATATTAGCATGGATATTCCGTTGCCTACACCATAGTTATTGATTAATTCTCCTAAAAATATCATGATCATGGTCCCGGCAACCATACTGGTTATTAGGGCTATGAGTGTGACTAGGGGTAGGTCAGCGATTATGTTTTGTGAACGTAGTATGCCATACATGCCCAAGGATTGGATAAGAGATATCGGAATGGTAGCTATACGAACGTACTGATTAATTTTGGCCCGACCATATTCGCCTTCTTTCTGAAGTTCTTCCAATTGAGGAAATACCAATGTTAAAAGCTGCATCATGACCGATGCATTAATGTAGGGATTCAAACCCAGGGCGACAATGGAGAAATTAGCTAATGTTCCACCAGAAAAGATATCGAGCAAGGACAAAAGTTGGTTTTGGGCAAAAAAGCTTTGCAAAAGCCCAAGATTGACTCCGGGAACAGGGATATGAGCAATAAAACGAAATAAAATTAGAATACCAATGGTGATTAGTAGTTTCTTCCTAAGAAGAGGAGTTTTTAATCCATCTACGTACAGCGAGAGAGACTTAACTAATTGGTTCATTAATCTATCTTACCACCGGCTTCTAAAATTTTGTTTTTAGCTTGTTTGGAGAAAAGAACTCCGGTTTTGATTGTCAGGGATTTTTTAATTTCACCTACAGCCAAGATTTTGACTTGAGTTCTTGCGGTAGCTTTGACACCTAGTTTATCAATCAAAGATTTTGAATCGACCACTGCATTTGCTTTAAATAATTTATCCAATTGACTTAAATTTATTGCAACGATATTGTTCTTGCTCAACAGACGATGCTTACCCCTTAGGAAAGGTAATCTTTTGATCCAAGATTTTTTAATTTTACTTCCGTCGAAAGTTAATTTGGTTTTGCCCCGGACCTTGTCTCCCTTAGCACCACGGGTAGTAGTATGGCCACCTACACCTGAGCCATATCCCCGACCGACTCTTTTTGCCTTCTTAGTAGTAGTTTTTTTTAAGTTATTTAAGGTTTCCATAGTTAGTATTGAGCATAGATAATGCCTTTAGAGTAGCCCAAACATTAATAGCTTTGTTCTTGGAGCCGATAATTTTGCTTACTACGTCTTTGATACCACCAAGTTCAACTACTGAGCGGACCGGCCCTCCGGCGATAAGACCACTACCGGCTTTCCCCGGACGAATTAATATAAGAGCACCTTTGTATTTTAATTTGACGGCACTGGGGATGGTACCTTCGACAATCGGTACATCAATCATGCTATTTCTGGCTCTTTTGGCGCCTTTTTGGATAGCATCGGCAACACTTTTGGCTTTGCCCAGACCAACTCCAACACGAGATTTCTTGTCACCACTAACAACAAGGGCGGTAAAAGATATTTGATTTCCACCCTTTGTTTTTTTGGAAACCCTCTTAATCTGAACCACTTTTTCAGTAAATTCAGATTCCGGTTTCTCAAATGATCTTATTTGTCTTTCTTGTTGATTATTCATAATTAGAATTTTAAACCACCTTCACGTGCTGCCTGTGCTAATGCTTTGACTCTGCCGTGATAGCGGTACAAACCACGATCAAATTTAACATAAGTTATCTTTTTTTCCAGGGCTAGTTTAGCGATAGCTTCACCTACCATGCCGGCTTGTTCGGTTTTGTTGGCTTTGTCTCCAGAAAGACTTTTGCTTGAAGATGCAACTAATGTCTTGCCGTGTTTATCGTCAATAATTTGAGCCCAAATATGTTGGTTGCTCCTAAAGACTGATAATCGAGGCACTCCAATGTTGGCAGCCAAATGCTTTCTGACTCTTTTTAACCTTCTTTGTTTTGCATTTTGAATTATCATAATTGGATTTTTTTAGGCCTTGGCGGTCTTGCCTGCTTTTAGCTTAATAAACTCATCGACATACCGGATGCCCTTGCCCTTATAGGGTTCGGGTTTCCGAATTTTTCTAACGTTACTGGCAACCTGGCCAACAACGGTTTTATCCGGTCCGGTTACAACAAGCCGAGTATCTTCCGGGGTTTGAAATTGAACGCCTTCCGGGGCTGTTATATTGACCGGGTGGATGTATCCAGCGTTGACTATTAACTTATTGCCCTGAACGTTGAATTTATACCCTGTGCCTCTGATTTCTAACTCTTTTTTCCAATGTTCGATGACACCCTGGACCATATTGTTTATATGAGCTCTGGTGCTACCGTGGTTGGCTTTAACTTTTTTATCTTCTGAAAGTCTGCTTACGGTAATTACATTGTCCTTTATTTCGACCTGAATTTTTGAGGGAACTTTCATGGTGAGAGTACCTTTCGGACCGGTTACTGTTAAATTAGTCTTATCTAGATTAACAGTTACTTCTGAGGGTATGATTATTGGTTGTTTCCCTATTCTGGACATATCTGTTAAAAGACTTCAGCAATAAGCTCACCGCCAATTTTTTTGGCTGCTGCTTCTTTTTGGGACATCAGTCCTTGTGAAGTAGAAATAATAATTAATGAAGAAGGAGTCATTCCCCAGGGTATTGATGATGATTTTTCATATAATCTTCTGCCGGGCTTGGAAAATAGCTTGACGTCGTTGACTACGGGCTCTTTGTTGACATATTTTAGTTTAAGACGAAGAGTTTTGTGGTCTTCATCAACAGTTTCATATGTATCTATCAAATTATTTTTTTTCAGCAACTTTGAAATTGATTCACAGAATTTGGAATAAGGAGCAGTGATACTCTTCCTACCGGCTCTGTAGCCATTTTTTATTCTAATTAAGAAATCAGTTGAGGGTGAATTAATCATGTTACCAACTTGCCTTTTTAACGCCAGGAAGTTTTCCTTCATTGGCCAAATTTCTAAAACAAATTCTGCATAAACCAAAAAGGCGGATAAAGCCACGGGGACGACCGCAAATCTGGCATCTATTATGATACCTGACCGAATACTTAAGTTTTTTGTTTTCTCTTGCGATTTTTGCTTTATTAGCCATATTTATTGTTGCTTTTCAAAAGGAAAGCCTAGGGCGGATAATAACATTTTTGATTCTTCTTTGGAAGAGGATGAAATATTGATAGTTACCTGAACCGATCGTATTTTGTTGACCTTATCAAGGTCCACTTCTGGGAAAATAGTCTGATCTTTTATGACCATGTTGTAGTTACCTGACTGATCAAACGAGGCCTCAGACATGCCTTTGAAATCACGTAAACGGGGTAACACTAAATTAAATAATTTTTCGATAAAATCATACATTCTCTCACCCCTTAGTGTGACTTTTAGAGCCAATGGGTCATTTTGTCTTAGTTTAAAACTAGCAATAGATTTTTTAGCTTTAGTCGGAATTGGTTTTTGACCGGTAATAGCAGTTAATTCGACTATGGCATTATCTAGAGACTCACGATTCTCCCGGGCATCAGGAACACGATAGTTAATAACCACCTTTTTTAGACGAGGAAGAGCGTGGATGTTTTTGCCTTTCAATTCTTTTTTGAGGCCGTCAGTAATATTTTTGAGATTGGTATACAACATACTTATTTCTTGGTGGTTTTAATTTCAATAACGTTATTGCACTTGCGGCAAATGCGATACTTGTCGCCAGCTTTGTCGATTTTGTAGCCTATCCGGGTGGGTTTCTGACAATTTGGACAGATAAGTGCAACTTTGGATGCATAGAGGGGCTTCTCAATTTCGATGATGCCGCCGGGTTGTCCCTGCTGACCTTTCTGATGTTTTTTAAATATATTTATCCCGTGAATTAAGACGCGATTTATTTTCGGATAGGTTCTGACAACTTCTCCGTCTCTATTTTTGTCTTTACCAATCAGTACTTTGACTTTATCACCTTTTAGAATTTTCATATTAATAGACCTCCTTGGCCATTGACGCAATTTTGTTAAATCCAGTATCTTTTATTTCACGAGCAATAGGTCCAAATATTCTGGTACCACGTGGATTTTTCTGAGAGTCGATGATTACACCTGCATTGTCCGAAAATCGAATGTGTGAACCGTCGGTTCTGCTAATTTCTTTTTTGGTACGGACAATAACCATTTTGACTTTTTCTTTTTTCCGAACCATACCGTTAGGGATAGCTTCCTTGACTACGGCCAAAACAATATCACCGATAGAACCTGTTTTGTGATGGTAACCCTTGTAGACATGGATAACCTGAACCCTTTTGGCTCCACAGTTATCGGCTGGTCTAATAATACTTCTTAACTGAATCATTTTATGCTGCTTTTAGTATTTCTAAAGTAGTAAATCTTTTTAATTTGCTAATCGGCCTAACTTCCCGAACCTTAACAGTATCTCCGGTTTTTGCAGCAAGATTATTCTCGGCATATATTTTTTTGTTCTTTTTTACAATTTTTTTGTAAATCGGATGACGACTGGTGTAGGCAAGTGAAATAACTATGGTGTTACTCATCTTGTCCGAGACTACAATTCCGGAAAAGGTTTTCCCGGTTTTAGCCTGACTTGTAATATTAGCTTTTTTGTTCATTTTGTTTTTGATTAATTATTGTCGAGATAAGAGCGATTTCATACCTAGTCTTTTTGAAGACTGAGGTGTCTTTTATATTCCCGGTTGCATGCTTGGCTTTGTTTTCAACTAATTGGGTTCTTAATTCTACAAGGCGTTTATTTAGCTCTTCCAGACTGTTTTGTTGATATGCAATTTTATCAGTTTTTTTCATAATTACCAGGCTTATAATCTTTTAACTATTTTGGTAGTAATGGGTAATTTGGCGGATGCTAAACGGAGAGCCTCTTGAGCTTCGGCCTCACCTAAACCGGCAACTTCGAATAGAATTTTACCCGGTTTGATTACTGCTACATATCCTTTGACATCGCCTTTACCTGCACCCATGTGAACACCGGATTTTTCAGTAAAAGGTTTGTCGGGGAATAATCTTATCCACATACGACCATTTCTTTTGGTGGAATGAGTAATGGCACGACGGGCAGCTTCGATCTGATTGGCCGTGATCCACCCGCGATCCATAGCTTTGAGTCCATAGTCACCAAAAGTAACCAGGTTCCCCTTGGAATTACCTCGCATTTTGCCTCTAAATTGTTTTCGATATTTGGTACGGCTTGGTTGTAACATAATTCTGTTCCTTTAAGTAAGGCAAAGAAAAACTTTAACTCCAATGTATCCTGATCTGGTTAAAGACGGACACTGATGATAATCGATTTTGCTTCGAATTGTGCTTAGAGGTACGGTTCCTAATGAAAATTTCTCACGACGGCTGATTTCTGCACCGTTAATTCTTCCGGATAAAATAATTTTAATTCCCTTGGCTCCAGCAGCAATGGATTTTTCCATAGCAGATAGAACAACCCGACGATAGGGCATTCTTTTGGTTAGTTGATAGGCAATTTTTTCAGCAATAAGTTTAGCAGAAAGATCACTTTGTTTAAATTCTTCTACTTGGATATCAATATTTTGCTTATTTTTGGGTAATATTTTTTGAAGTTCTTTTTTTATAGCTTCTAGTTCCTTACCACCACGACCAATGACTAATCCTGGACGACTAACAACAAGGGTAAGTTTAATTCTTTTGGTTGATCTTTCGATTCTGATAGAAACAATACCGGCTGAATATAATCTCTTCTGAAGGTAGTCCCTAATATTTTTGTCTTCCATTAAATATTTGGCGTAATTATCTTTTGAGGCAAACCATGAGGACTGCCATTCAGGACTATTCTTGACCGTTTCCAGTCTAAAACTAATTGGATTAACTTTTTGACCCATAATTAATTGGATTCTCCTTTAACTATTATTTCGAGGCGGCTATGTCGTTTTTGAATCAAACCGCGGGCAAATCTGGAGCCATGGGATTTGTCCATTCTTTTTATTTTCAAGCTATCATCGACTCTAATGCTTTCAAATTTAAGAGACTCCGGATTGATACTGAAATTGTTTTTAGCATCGGCTATTACGTTTTTGATAGCTTTGTGAAGTATCCGGGCTGATTTGACGTTGGTAAACTTAAGCTGATCCAGGGCGGCTTCGGGTTTGACCTTTTTGACGGTATTTGCCAGTAATCTTAGCTTCCTTGGAGATATTTTGACATTTTTGTCAAGATACCGGGCAGTCTTGATTTCCGGAACTGCAACGACCGGCTTTTCCTGGACTTCTTTTTTTGGTGTTTCTTTGATAACTTTTTTGGCTGGCATAATTTTATGTCTTTTCAATAACTCTCTTAACGACACGACCGTGACCTTTGAAGGTTCTGGTGGGGGCAAGTTCACCAAGTCGGTGTCCTACCATGTCTTCAGTAACAAAGACATTGATAAAACGACGTCCATTGTGAACGGAAAATGTCTTGCCAATAAATTCGGGCGAGACCTGACTGTTCCTGGCGTAAGTTTGTATAGTACTTTCGCCCTTACTTATTTTTTTAATAATATTTTGGTCAATGTATGGACCTTTTTTTGAACTTCTCACGGTTATTTTGCCCGCTTAATAATTAATTTATTTGATTTTTTCTTTAATTTTCGGGTTCTTTTGCCCATTGCGGGACGACCCCATGGAGTTTTGGGATGCATTCCGATCGAGCTTCTGCCCTCTCCCCCTCCGTGCGGATGAGAATTCGGATGCTGAGCTACTCCCCTAACTGTCGGTCTAAATCCGCGATGGCGGGACTGACCAGCTTTAGTAAGCTTGATACTCGCATGCTCAGTGTTGCCAACCTGGCCGATGGTGGCTTTGCTTTCAGAGTGAAATAATCTGATCTCTCCTGAAGGTAATTTTATAACAGCCTTGTCTCCGTCAATACTTTGAACGTAGGCGGCGGAGCCAGCACTTTTTACAACCTGAGCTCCCTTGCCGGGAGTCATCTCCAAAGCATGAATAGGTACTCCAACGGGAATATTTTTTACAGGTAGCCTGTTACCATCTTTTATAGGTGCGGTGTCGCTTGACGAATATATTATATCATCCACTTTCAGATTTGAAGGAGAAAGAATATAAGCTTTGCGGCCATTTGTATATGAAAGAAGGGCAATATTGGCAGTACGATTTGGATCGTACTCAATGGAAACGACTTTGGCTTCAATACCATAGTCAGTTCTCTTCCAGTCGATTTCACGATGAAATCTCTTGTGTTCACCACCACGATGACGAATAGAGATGTGACCTTGAGAGTCACGTCCACTGGTTTTCTTTTTTATAGTTAATAATTTTTTAGATTTCATTATTTAGTTTTTATAGTTAACAAATCGACTTTTTCTTTTTTATCGACGGTAATTATGGCTTTTTTGCGGTTTGATTTTACTACAGGTTTGCGGGTTTTCCAATTGGTTTTGATTTTACCTTTTGAGTTAATAATGTTTATCTGTATGGGTTTAATTTTAAATAATGACTCAAAAGCGTTGGCCACCTGAAACTTGTTTGCTTCTTTTGTAATCCAGAAAGAATATTTACCACTCTCCTGCTTAAGAAGTGTTTTCTCTGTAATTATCGGTTTTATTAATATTTTATTGATGTTATTTGGAGTCATGTTATTTGGCCAGCTTTTCAATGGCTTTCCTGCTAAAAATTAAGACGTTCTGACGGGATAAATCATAAGTATTGAGTGATTTAAGACTGAGTAAATTAACTTTCGGAAGATTGCCGAAAGCCCGTTTGACACCGGGAAGAGTTCTGGATGTAACAATTGCAATTTTTTTTGAGGTAGTCAGTTCTTTTTTGGCTTCGCTAAAAGCAGTAAACATTTTTAGGCCTTCTTTGGTTTTGGGTTTAATCGAATTCAGTCCGTCGATTACAACTATGTCTTTTTCTTTTGCAAACTTGGAAAGAAGAGACCTTAGAGCTAATACTTTTTCTTTTTTGTTTAGTCTTATAGTGAAATTTTGCAAACCTCGTGGACCATGAGCTACACCGCCGCCAACAAATATCGGAGCCTTGGCACTGCCATGTCTGGCACGACCTGTACCTTTTTGGGCCCAGATTTTTTTGGTGGTTCCGGAAACTTCAGCACGGTTTTTTGCTTTAGCACTAGCTTTGCGCTGGTTTGAGAGATGAGCTCTGATAGATTTTGATATCAATTCATCTGAAATCTTTGCACCGAAAACATCGCCCGGGAGGGTAATTTCGGCAATTTCTTTTGCGTTAATATCGTATACTTTGAGTTTCATGGTTATGATTGTTTGGTCACGACTACCCAGGAATTTCGAGCACCGGGGACAGATCCGCTAATAGTTAACTCGTTGTTTTCGGAATTGATGTCAATAACTTTTAGATTACTGACTGTTTTGGTAACATTGCCAAGGTGACCTGGCATTTTTTTACCTTTAATGACTTTTCCTGGTGTTTTTGCGCCAATTGAGCCAGGAGCTCGCGTCCTATCCGATTGACCACGGGTAACACCCTGACGATGAAAACCATGTCTTTTGATGACACCGGCAAAACCACGGCCTTTTGAGGTGCCAGTAACATTGACAACATCACCAATAGATAAAACGTTGTCTACATTAATCGGATTTCCGACCTTCAGTTCTTCTTCACCTGTTTTTTGAAATTCTCTGAAACCTTTGGGGATACCCTTGATTTTGAGTTTCTTTAGCTTGGCAGCAACGGATTTATTTAGTCTTAATCTTGAGCCATAGGCAACTTGGACTGAAGAATAACCATTTTTCTCTTCAGTTCTTAGCTGCGTGACGGTAAGTGGTTGGGCTTTTAGTATGGTAACCGGAATACGCTTTCCGTTTTCCGAATACCGATTGGTCATTTGTAGTTTTTTTGCAATATATCCTGAAAGCATGGTAATTCTCCTTACATCTTGACTTCAATTTCGACTCCCGAAGGTAAGTCTAAGTGCTGAAGACTATCTACTGTTCTCAGACTAGTGTTTGATATATCGATTAAACGCTTATGAGTCAATATTTCGTAGTGATCACGAGCATTCTTGTCAGTATGTGGACTAGTCAAAACTGTAACAACTTTCCTATCAGTTGGCAGAGGGATAGGGCCTTGTACCTGAGCGCCAGCGGTAACCGCAGCTTCAACTATCTTCATAGCTGCCTCATCGATAATTCGATGATCGAATGATTTTAGTCTGATGCGAATGCGGTTACCTTTGGCCATTTTATTACTTAATTATCTCGGTGATAGCACCTGCGCCAACGGTCAAACCACCTTCGCGGATTGCGAATCTTTGACCGGGCTGCATGGCCACCGGTTTTATTAACTTAACAACAACATTAGCATTGTCGCCGGGCATAACCATCTCGACACCTTCAGGCAATTGAACATCGCCAGTAACGTCGGTGGTTCTAATGAAGACCTGAGGACGATAGCCGGTAAAGACCGGAGTGTGACGTCCACCCTCTTCCTTTTTGAGCAAGTAAACTTCGGCTTTGAATTCGGTGTGCGGAGTAATAGTGCCGGGTTTGGTAATTACCTGACCTCTTTCGATATCCTCTTTTTCAATTCCTCTTAAAAGAATACCAACATTGTCTCCAGCCTGACCTTGGTCAAGAATCTTGTGGAACATCTCAACACCGGTTACAACTGCTTTTTTGGTTGGACGAAGACCGACAATTTCGACTTCTTCGTTAACTTTGACGATACCTCTTTCAATTCTACCGGTAGCAACGGTTCCTCTACCTTTAATAGAGAAAACGTCTTCGATAGGTAATAGGAAGGGTTGGTCAAGTTCTCTTTTAGGTTCAGGAATCCAGGTGTCCAGGGCTTCCATTAATTTTTTAATGGATTCAACACCTTCGGCGTCGCCTTCAAGAGCTTTCAGTGCAGAACCTCTAATGATAGGAGCATTGTCACCATCGAAACCATATTTGTTTAAAAGGTCTCTGATTTCCATTTCAACCAAGTCGAGGAATTCAGGATCTTCTACAAGATCGACTTTATTCAAAAAGACAGCTAATTTGGGGACGTTAACCTGATTGGCTAAAAGTACATGCTCTCTAGTTTGAGGCATGGGGCCATCCGGAGCTGATACCACTAATATGGCGCCATCCATTTGAGCAGCACCGGTGATCATGTTTTTGACATAATCAGCATGACCGGGACAGTCAATGTGGGCATAATGCCTATTATCAGTTTCGTATTCGATATGGGAGATAGCAATGGTGACGATTTTTGATGCGTCCCTGACTGTTCCTCCCTTAGCGATGTCCTGATATGTTTTCGGATTACCCTGCACCTTGGAAATAGCAGCGGAGAGGGTAGTTTTTCCGTGATCAACGTGACCTATAGTACCAACGTTGACGTGTGGCTTAGTTCTTTGAAAAGTGTCTGCCATTGTTTCTCCTTTTTAATTTTTATATTTTGTCTTACTTTAGACAGGTTTTTAACTAATAAATGTGTAGCTAAAATGCTTTAAGATTGTAGCAACTAAATTGCTTGTTTGCAATAACAAAGTTGCTTAACTTTTGGTAGTTTTGCTAATTAATAAACTTTGCTGGACATCAAAAGGAACAGGGTCGTAATGAGATGGTTCCATGTAAAAAGATCCTCTACCCTGAGTCAAACTACGGATAACCGTGGCATAACCTCTGACGGCCTCCAGCGGAATGAAGGCATTAATAGTGGTAAAATTGTTACTTTCTGTAGTACCGCTGATTTGACCCCGCCTGGATGAAAGGTCGCCAATTACAGTTCCCAAGAATTCTGAGGGAGTGTTAACTTCCATTTTCATGATTGGTTCGAGGACAATCGGATTGGCTTTCTCAAAAGCATCTTTGATTGCATAAGAGCCAGCCAGCTTGAAGGCCATCTCAGAAGAATCAACTTCATGATAGGTACCGTCATAAACCGTTACTTTGATATCTGTAGCGGGATAACCAGCAATGATACCTTTTTGAAGGGTTTCGCGGACACCTTTTTCGATAGCAGGGATAAAGTTGCTAGGAATAGCTCCCCCCTTTACTGCATTAACAAATTCGGTTCCTTCTCCACGAGACTTGGGTTCAATTCTAATTTTACAATGACCATACTGTCCATGACCTCCGGATTGGTGGATATATTTACCCTCACCTTCGGCGTTAACCTCAATCGTTTCCCGGTAAGCCACCTGCGGGGCACCAGTTTTGACATTGACACCAAACTCTCTTTTTAGGCGGTCAACAATAATATCTAAATACAATTCACCCATACCGGCAATAATTGTCTGGCCGGTTTCGTGGTTGTAAGATACTTTAAAGGTAGGATCTTCGACAGCCAGTCTGTTTAAGGCAGCTCCCATTTTCTCCTGATCATCAGCCGTTTCCGGCTCGATTGACAAAGAGATAACCGGATCGGAAAACTGGATGGGTGATAAAGAAATCGGATGGGCCCGGTCACACAAGGTGTCACCGGTAGTTGATTCCTTTAAACCGATGCAGGCAACAATTTCCCCTGCGTAACCTACTTCAATACCCTCTCTTTTATCGGCATGCATTAATAGAAGACGTCCAATTCTTTCAGTTTTGTCCTTAGTAATGTTGAGAACATCGGAACCTGCCTTAAGAGATCCCGAATATATGCGGACATATGAAAGAGTTCCGACGTGAGGATCGGATTGGACCTTAAAAAGAAGCGCCGAAAGCGGTTCTGTCTTTTCCAGCTTACGAGTTATAACTTCATTAGTATCAACATCATAACCTTCGATAGGTGGCAGGTCTAAGGGTGATGGCAGATAGTCAACAATACCATCCAAAACGGGCTGAACTCCCTTGTTGCGCCACGAAGAGCCACAGTAGATGGGGAACAGTTTTCTTTGAATAGTTGCTTTACGCAGAGCTGATTTTAACTCGGGGATTGATATTTCTTCGTCGTTTAGGAATTTTCCCATTAATATTTCATCTTCGCCGGCGATTTTTTCAACCATTCGGGCACGTGCCGCCTGGGCAGAAGGAATTAGGTTGGGGTCAATGTCTGTAACGGAATATTCAACACCTTGTTCGTCTTTGTCCCAAACGATTTGCTTCATTTCCATGAGATCGACAACGCCAACAAAATTATGTTCCTTCCCGACAGGAATAACCATTGGGATTACAGGAGCTTTTAATTTTTCATCGATGCTTCTTAATACCATGTCAAAATCAGATCCGATTTTGTCCATTTTATTGACAAAAGCTAGGCGAGGTACGCCATATTTGTCAGCCTGACGCCAAACTGTTTCAGATTGAGCTTGGACACCGGCATTGCCATCAAATACCATGATGGCTCCGTCAAGTACGCGGAGTGATCTTTCAACTTCAGCGGTAAAATCAACATGACCGGGAGTGTCGATGACATTAAAACGATGATCGTGCCAAAAAGTAGTTATACAAGCAGATTGGATCGTAATGCCGCGTTCTCTTTCCTGTACCAAAGTGTCGGTAGTCGTTGTACCTTCATCAACAATTCCGATTTTGTGGATTTTTCCAGTATAAAAAAGAATTCTTTCAGTTGTTGTTGTTTTGCCGGCATCAATGTGAGCAATGATTCCAATATTGCGTACCTTTTCCATGGGAACGTCACGATTTTTGCTAAGTTTAATTGCGTCAGCCATATTAGTAAAATTATAAGTAACAGATAATTAATAATTACGATGAATAACAGTGTATCATATCATAGTATGAAGCAAAATATAGGAGTAATCGGAGGTGGTTTTACCGGTTTGACAGCGGCTTACGAGTTACTAAAAAATGGTAACAAAGTAACCATAATCGAGTCCGGAAAAACACTAGGAGGTTTAGCCGGGGGATTTAAATTAATGGGAGAAAGTTTAGAGATGGCATACCACCATATATTTAAAACCGACAAGGATATTATCGGATTGGTTAAAGAATTAGGTCTGGGAAATAAGCTAGTATGGAATGAGAGTTCGATAGGCTTGTACTATGATGGTAATCTTTATCCTTTTGTAACTCCTATTGATTTACTTAAATTTAAACCTCTTAATCTATTGGACAAACTAAGATTGGGAATGGTCGGACTGTATTTGCAAAGAACAAAGAATTACGAGAAATTTATCGGGATACCGGCATATGAATGGATGAAAAAAATGTGCGGTCAAAACGCTTATCGGGTAATATGGGAGCCGCTTCTGAGAGGGAAATTCCATAACTATTACAAGGACGTATCAATGGCTTGGTTGTGGGCCCGTATTCACACCAGGGCAAATTCCAAAGACAAAGGAGACGCAAAAGAATACCTGGGTTATTTTGACGGAGGATTTCAAATAGTAATTGACCGGCTAGAAAAGAAAATTAGGGAGATGGGGGGAAATATTTTGGTAAATACACCGGTGTTAAAAATAAAAAATGATAGGGGTAACGTAGCGGTGTCCACAAAAGATAGAAATTTTGTGTTTGACAAGGTAGTTGCCAGCGTCCCCTCTCATGTATTTGCCAAGATGGCAGACGGACTGAAGGAGGATTATGTTAATAAGCTGAATTCCATAGACTATTTGGGGGCGGTAATATTGGTATTTTCTACCAAGCAGAGTTTAAGCAGTTATTATTGGCATAATATTAACGACCTAAACTGGGACGATGAATTATGTGA
>CAZFAI010000004.1:0-9848 GCA_964516555.1 uncultured Gammaproteobacteria bacterium | reverse complement strand
GTTTTCTCTACCAAGCAGAGTTTAAGTAAGTATTATTGGCACAACATTAATGACCTAAATTCACCATTCCTGGCTTTTATCCAACATACGAATCTTATTGATAAGAAAAAGTACCGAAATGAAGAGGTCTATTATGCGGGTACGTATGTGCCAAGTGACCATAAATATTTTGGATTAACCGATGGCGATATCAGAAAAGAGTTTTTTTCTTATTTAAAAAAGATGTTTCCAGATTTTAATAAAGATAAAATTAATTGCAGTTTTGTTTTTAAACTAAAAAATGCACAGCATATAGTTAGTTGCGATTACCCGAAAAAGATACCGGACTACAAGACCCCTTTGAAAAACGTTTATCTGGCAAATTTTTCGCAAATATTTCCGGAGGATAGAGGGACGAATTTTGCAGTCCGGGAAGGTGTAAAGATAGCAAAATTAATTGACTAAATTTTCTTTTGGGAAAGTTGCTGGTAAAACTGCTCGGCTTCAGTCTTGGAACGGCGCCACCAGGACTCATTTTCCTTGTACCAATCAATGGTCGCCCGGAGACCCGATTCAAGGTCAAAGGAAGGCTGCCAGCCGAGATCCTGCTTAATTTTCGACCAGTCAACAGAATAATTATCATGCGCCGGACGGTCCGGAACATATTCTATCCATGAGTCGTCTAAACCAAGGATCCCCAGAACTGTCTTGACAATTTTGATATTACTCTCGCCGCCCTTTAGTCCGCCAACACAGTAGGTCTCCCCTATTTTGCCCCTCATAACTATTGCTTCAATTGCGCTGCAATGATCCTCGACGTAGAGCCAGTCACGAAGGTTGAGACCTTCTCCGTAAACTGGTACTTTTTTGCCATCGAGGAGATTAGTTATCATGCGCGGAATAAATTTTTCCGGATTTTGATATGGACCATAATTGTTGGAACAGTTGGAGATGGTAGTGGGGAGATTGAAGGTCTTGCCAAAAGCCCTAACAAAATGATCTGACGAAGCTTTGCTGGCAGAGTATGGACTGCTGGGATTATAGTGAGTGTTTTCCCTAAACTGATCGATCGCGCCAAGAGTGACAGAACCAAAGACTTCATCGGTAGAAATGTGATGGAAGCGAGAAACTTTGTTTTTGTAGGCGCTTTGGAGAAGAATATAAGTACCCAGAACGTTGGTTTTTACAAAAAGTGCCGGATCATTAATTGAGCGGTCCACGTGAGACTCAGCAGCAAAATGAACAACAATGTCAACCCCGTCCATGGCTTTATCAACAATAGCGGTGTCACAAATATCGCCCTTTATAAAAACATAATTGGGGCTTGCCTCTATGTCTTTCAGGCTTTCGCGGTTAGCGGCGTAGGTGATATTGTCTAAGTTAACAATCTGATCTTGTGGATGAGATTTTACCCATCTTCTAATAAAGTTAGATCCAATAAACCCTAACCCGCCTGTTATTAGTATTTTCATAAAATAAGTATAACTTACGGAATTATTCCAATTCCTCAATGTCTGTAGGGCTAGCTGTTGGGGTGGCGCTACTATTTTCGCTCAGATCTTGCCCGATCATGAATACCAGATCGTATGTTCCTGTTTCACTTAAAGTAGAAGCAAAAGTGGCGTCGAAATCCAGATTTTCTTCAAAATATGCTGACTGAGTTGCCAATGAAGGCTTAGTCTTTACTTGATTTGAAGATAGCTTCTCATTACTGTTGCCGACAGCAATGCTGGTAAAACCCAGGGCGGCGAGTCTTTGCTTTAGAGTAGCAGCTTGTCCGTTAATATCAGTGGCATTTAGTACCTGAATTTTTAAATCTTTATCTATTGGCTCAAGAGTGGGGGTAGGTTCCGGTATTTCTGTCGGAAAGTACTCCACAACGGGGATATCCTGAGGTTGGTTTTGAGAAACCGGAGATTCGATATCTGCCGTGGAGTTCTTGTTTAAAACAAACCAAATAATAACTGATGCGATTGCGGCTGTGAAAACGAACACGGCTACAATCGGTAAAATGTTCTTTTTTGCTGCATTCATAGGTTTTACAGATGTTGGACTAACTTCTAACTCTGATGTTGGTGTCTTTATTATACCAGTAGGCTGGCGATTGGTATCCAGTAAAAGTCCCAGTACAGGAAGCGGCAGATTGGCCGGTTTAGAAAACCGGATGGCTATTTGGGAATCAGAAAAGACAGTGTTGTCGAGTTTGCTGGTTGAGTTGTATTCAACTTCTTCACTTGGTAAGAAGATTTTTTTTGTCGCTTCGTTAAAATAAAGATTGGAATAGTTAATGGTTTTTTGGATGTCTAAAGAAGGACCTTTGACATTGTTGGTCAGAAATACAGAATCAGCCCGAGCCAGAAGAAGGGTGTATTCAGTGTCGTTTAAGGGATATACCAAGAAATATTCCTGGTCATAAATCCGGCTTATGGTTGCTGCGATTGACTGTGATACAGGGACCATGGTTTCAACTTCCAGGTTGAGTTTGGATATGTTTGAACGAAATACATCTAGTTTTGACTTATCAAATATTCGTGACTGAATAAGAGTTTTGTCTGTATCCTGAACTAAATTGTATTCGATTGAGTCATTGTCGATTTTAAAAGAAACGAAGCTTTCTGCTAATCCGATAACGTCCTTTTTTTCAATTGAGTCAATTTTGGTGTCGTAGATAAATGACTTTGTCAGAACAATATCGTCGGGAATTAGCACTGAACAACGGCTAATTTTGTTTTGTTTCAGATAAAACTCGAGTGGTTGTAAGTTAGCTTCAGTAGTATCTTCCCATAAGTTAAGGTCGAAAGTGATCGTATTGTTATCTTTTCTATTGAGATATATTTCGACAGTCTGTGACTTAGGCCAGATGACAACTTTAGGCTTGGCAAATATTTGCATCCTAGTATTAGTATGGCTAATTTTCTTTACCAACGCAAGTGGGCAAAGGCTTTGTTGGCATCAGCCATCCTTTCCACCTCGACTCTTTTGGTAATGGCCGAACCCTCATTATTCATGGCGGCCATGAGTTCGGCAGCTAATTTTTCAGCAAAAGTGTGATATTGGCTATTGCTCCTTGCACGGGCGGCAGTAACAAGCCATCTTATAGCCAAAGAGCTTTGACGATTACCACGAACCGGAGTTGGGACTTGATAGACTGCACCGCCAATTCTTCTGGGCCTAACTTCCACTTTTGGCTTAATATTATCAAGAGACTGTTCCAGAGTGGTCAGAACCTCTTCCTTGGGAAATTCTTTTTTTAAAATCTCCAGAGCATTATGAACCTGAGTCGAGGCAGCGCTCTTGTTGCCGTCAAGCATAATGTAATTAATTATTTTGCTAACTATCTGGCTGTTGTAGACTTTATCGGGTTCTACTTGCCTAATTTTTGCGGGTCCTTTTCTTGCCATATATTAATTATGTTTTTTAAAATATTATTCTGTTTTTGTTGTGGGTTTTTTGGCACCATATTTACTTCTGGATTGCATTCTTCCAGCTACGGCACCGGAGTCATATTTACCCCGAATGATACGATAGCGGATACCAGGTAAATCTCTTACTCTGCCTCCACGGATAGAAACTATACCGTGTTCAGCCAAATTATGACCTACACCCGGGATATAAGCAGTAACCTGGGTGCGGTTGCTAAGCTTGACCTTGGCCACTTTCCTTAATGCCGAATGAGGCTTTTTGGGTGTCATCGTTTTGACCACTGTGACAACCCCTTTCTTTTGGGGATTGCAAGTCTCAACGGTTTGGTTTTTGATACTATTAAAGTTATCCCGGAGAGCTCCGGCTTTGACTTTAAAAGACCTCTTTTTTCGACCCTTTTTAATTAACTGGTTAAATGTCGGCATTATTTGTTTCCTGTGTTATTTCTTTATTAACTGGTATCAGACGTCCGATAATAACATTTTCTTTGAGGCCAATCAAGTTGTCGACTTCAGCCAACAGGGAAGCTTCCGTTAAAACATTGGTCGTTTGCTGGAATGAAGCAGCGGATAGCCACGAACCGGTAGTAAGTGCAGATTGGATAAGTCCAAGCAGAACTTTTCTTCCTTTGGCCGGCTTACCTTTTTTGGCTTTTACTTTTTCGTTCTCATTCAAGTAAACTGCTCTGGTTACGGTTTGACCATATAAGAAGTTAGTGTCACCAGGATCTTCGATCTTTAATTTGTCACTCATTTCTTTGACTATAACTTCAAGGTGTTTGTCGTGGATGGTTATTCCCTGAGACTCATAAACAGCCTGGATGCTGTTAATTAAATACTTCTGAGCTGCTTCGACTCCTTTGATATCCATTACCTCTCGAACATCAAGAGAACCGGAAGAAAGCTGAGTACCCTGGGCAACCAGGTCTCCGTCAGAAACCAATAAGGTAATACCCTGAGGGAGAAGATAGGTGACAACTTTTGTGGCGTTATTTTTGTCCTTACCACTCAACTTAATTTCATAGCCGTCAATTGTCTCTTTGATTTTGACCCGTCCACTGACTTCAGCTAACGGTGAAGGCAGTTTAGGTGTTCGGACCTCAAATAATTCCTGAACACGAGGAAGACCCTGAGTAACGTCGACACCGACGACACCTCCGGTATGTTTGGTTCTGAGTGTTAATTGAGTACCTGGTTCGCCAATAGATTGGGCGGCAATTACACCAACCGGAACACCAATATCGACCATATCCCGCGTGGACATGTCCCAACCATAACAATGTTGGCAAAGGCCATACTTCGCCCTACAAACTAGGGGAGACCTTACATCAACGGCTAAAATCTCGCTATTTTCAATTTTCTCGACTAAATCATCGTCTACTAATCCGTTCTTCTTGGCGATAATTTCGTTTGTTTTTGGATCAACAACGTCGTTGGCTAGAATTCTTCCTAGAATCCTGCGGCCAAAGAATCTTTCGCGACCTTTTTCAGTTTTTTCAATGGTAATAAATTTGGAGGTACCACAATCTTCTTCCCGAATAATAGAAACGTGAGCGGCATCGACAAGCCTTCTGGTAAGGTAACCGGCGTCAGCTGTTTTTAAAGCCGTGTCAGCTAAACCTTTTCTGGTACCACGGGCACCAGTAACGTATTCGTATACCGACAAACCTTCGCGGAAGTTTGACTTGGTTGGTAATTGGACAATACGTCCGGTGGGATCTACCATTAGTCCTCTCATACCAGAAAGTTGTTTAATTTGATCCTTAGAGGCACGCTTGATACCTGCTGCAGAGACAATTCTTATGGGAGAATCAGTGTCAAGTGTGGCCCAGGTTTTCTCGGCAATTTCTTCGGTAATTTCCATCCAAACATTTTGACTAAGACGACGCTTTTCATCATTACTAATAAGACCCATCTTGAAATTTTCTTCAATTTCAGCAACTCTTTTGTTGGCTTGGGAAATGATCTTTTCTTTTTCAGGAAGATAACCGCAGTCAGCCATGGAAATTGAGAGTCCTGAGAGAGTAAAACCGTAGAATCCCATATCTTTCAGACTATCTATTAATTTGACAGTTTTTTCCTGTCCAGCAATCTCCAGGGATTTTACGATAAGATCATTGACTGCTTTACTTCCAGCCACAGCTACATTCATAAACTCAAATTCTTCTGGAAGAATACGATTGAAGATTATACGGCCATAGGTGGTCTTTAGAAGCTTGCCGTTAACCCTAACACCCAGTAGCTCGCGAAGGCCAATCTTTTTTGATTGGTATGCCAACTCCAAGTCTTCGATGTCGGCAAAAAGCGGAACATCGTCGAATCCTTCGTTACTTTCTTTGCTTGTATCTTCGACCCTAACGGAAGTGATGTAATAACAACCAACAGCCATTTCCTGAGTAGGTACTGAAATTGGGCTTCCATCTGCAGGTTTAAGCAAATTCTTTGATGGCAGCATCAGTTCTGCGGCTTCGTTTTGAGCGGCTTGGGACAAAGGTAAATGAACACCCATCTGATCTCCATCAAAATCGGCATTGAAACCTTTACAAACGCAAGGGTGCAGTCTGATGGCTAAACCATCAGTCAGTATCGGCTTGAAAGCCTGAATTGACAGCTTATGAAGGGTTGGGGCGCGGTTTAGTAAAACATGGCTATCCTTTGTTACTGTTTCAAGAATATCGTAGACTTCATTAACCCTTCTATCAATTAAATTTTTGGCACTGCGGATGTTAGGTGCAAGGCCCGTCATCATCAATTCACGCAAAATGAAGGGGCGGTACATTTCCAGAGCAATCTCCTTGGGAAGACCAACTTCGTCAAGTTTTAACTCGGGACCCACTACGATGACTGAACGGCCGGAGTAATCAACTCTTTTACCCAAAAGATTCCTTCGGAAGCGACCTTTTTTGCTTCGCAAGAGATCAGAAAGTGATCTTGGGGTTCTTTTCGAATTTCTTCTTTTATTTTTGGCACTTTTCTGAGCGTCAATTAAAGTGTCGACTGACTCCTGAAGCATTCTTTTTTCGTTGCGAAGAATAATTTCGGGAGCACCAAGTTTAATCAATTTTTTAAGACGATTGTTACGGTTTATTAATCTTCGATAAAGATCATTTAAGTCTGAAGTGGCAAAACGTCCACCGGTAAGCTGAACCATCGGTCGGAGATCGGGTGGAATAACAGGGACATTGGCCATAATCATCCACACGGGCTCTATTTTGTTGTCAATCATGCCATTTAGAATTCTAATTTTGTACATGATTTTCTTTTTCTTGAGCTTGCTGCTGGTCTTGCTGAGTTCCTTTTTAAGATTTTTGACGGTTGCCGGCAGATCAATATCGCTTAGGACTGACTGAATGGCTTCAGCTCCCATTTGTGATTCAAAAAAGATATCGGCCTTGAACTGCCCCAAATAGAAACTTTCTTCGTCGGTTAGTACAGACAGAACCTCGAGTGACTTTATCTTGTCTTCAAGGAATTTAGCTAAACTTTCAACCCGATTTTTTTCGGTTAATGCTTTGTTTTCCAGTTTTTGAATATCCTGCTTGAGACGGACGTCTCTTTCTTCCAGTGCAATAGAAAGCTGATCTTTGTTTTTTATTTTTGACTCCAGCTCTTCTTTTTCCTTTTTGTCGAATTCTGTTTTGCTTTTGATTGCCTCTTTAGTATCGTTATCAATTTGAGCAAGTCTTTGGTTAGCATTCTCCGCAAGATTCTGATGTGCTTCCTTTCGCCTGTCATTGTTTACCGAAGTTACCAAATATTTAGTGAAATAGACAACAGATTCAAGTTCTTTTTGGGGAATATCCAAAATTACACTTATGGGAGAGGGAGTATTTCTGAGGTACCAAAGATGAGTTACCGGAGCAGCCAGGGTAATGTGACCCATCCTCTCTCTTCTTACTTTAGAAGTGGTTACTTCAACACCGCATTTGTCACAGATTACCCCTTTAAATCTAATTTTCTTGTATTTTCCACAGTAACACTCATAATCGCGGCTGGGTCCGAATATTTTCTCACAGAAGAGACCGTCTTTTTCGGGCCTCCAGCTTCGATAGTTAATAGTCTCGGGTTTTGTTACTTCGCCGTGGGACCATTCTAAAATTTCCTCAGGAGAGGCTAATTTTATTTGCAATCCGCTAAAATCAATCATATTTTTATATTTAAACATTTTATTCTTTCTCCTTCTTGGATTCAGTAAATTCGGGCTGACTGTCCGATGGCTCGGCTTTAATTGTTGCAGTTTCAGCCTCTAATATATTGACGTCTTCTTGTTCCTCCAAAGTCGGCTCTTCCTCTTCGACTACACCAACCGGAGAGATATCAAGTCCCAATCCAGCTAGTTCTTTGGTAAGAACCTTAAACGACTCTGGAATTGCGGGCTCAGGAATTGGCGTACCTTTGATGATCGACTGAAAGGCTTTTGTCCTACCTTCAATATCATCTGATTTTAGTGTCAACATTTCCTGTAAGGTATGAGCGGCACGATGAGATTCCAGTGCCCAGACTTCCATTTCTCCAAGTCTTTGACCTCCCATTCTGGCTTTTCCTCCCAGAGGTTGTTGGGTAACTAGTGAGTAAGGACCGGTAGACCTGGAGTGGACTTTGTCGTCCACCATATGGACTAACTTAAGAATATAACCGACACCGACCAGTGTTTTTTGATCGTAAGATTCTCCGGTACGACCATCATAAAGCTGAATTTTTCCAGTGATAGGTAGTCCAGCTTTCTCTAACTCTTGTCCGATTACTTCTTCACTGTATTTCTCAAAAACAGGAACGGCGTATTTTTTGTTCAACTTATATCCGGCATGTCCAAGGATAGCTTCCAAAACTTGTCCTAAATTCATACGGGCAATAACTGAAAGAGGTGAAACAACCATATCAACCGGAGTACCATCCTCCATCCGAGGCATGTCATATTCAGGCATAATTCTGCAGATAACACCTTTATTTCCATGTCGACCGGCAATTTTATCTCCCTCCTGGATTCTTCTCATTTGAGCGACATATACTTTGACAATTTTGTTGACACCAGGATCAAGTTCGTCACCTTTGTCTTTATCTAAAACATCAACTTTGATTACAACTCCACCCTCACCATTGGGTACACGAAGAGAAGTATCCTTGACTTCGCGTGCTTTTTCGCCAAAAATTGCTCGTAGGAGTCTTTCTTCGGAAGTTAATTCTTTTTCGCCCCGGGGTTCAACCTTTCCGACCAGAATGTCGTTGGGGCCGACATTGGCACCGATCATAACGATACCGTCATCAGTTAATTTAGATAATTCATTTTCGGATACATTGGGAATGTCGCGAGTCAATTCTTCACTACCAAGTTTTGTCTCTACAACTTGGGCTGCATACTCGTAGATTTGAATATTGGTAAGAACATCCTGCTTTACGATTCTGTCAGATATCAAAAAAGAGTCTTCAAAAGTTAATCCATCAATGGATGCATAAGCAACCAATAAATTTCGGCCGATTGATAATTCGCCACCATCAGTTGAAGGACCATCAATTAAAAGGTCCCCAGCTTTGACAATGTCACCAACGAATACAGCGGCCTTTTGGTTATAGCTGGTTCCATACGGTGAGGTTCTTTCGAATTTGACCAAACTATATGTTTCATATTTACCATCATCGCTAATGGAACTATGATCAGTATTTTCAACGTTGCTTGATTTCTTGTTAAGTTCCACGACAATCTTGTCGCTGTCGACATAGACTACTTTGCCATCACGATTAGCCAACACCGTACGGCTCATTGCAGTAGCGATATCTTTTTCCATTCCGGTACCGATTATCGGAGCCTCCGGTTTAATAAGCGGGACTGCCTGCGTCTGCATGTGAGAACCCATAAGAGCCCGTGTAGCGTCATCATGATCTACGAATGGAATTAATGAAGCTGATGCTCCAACAATTTGATTCGGAACCATGTCGATGTATTGTGCTGATTCAACAGGACCCTCAACAAATTCGCTTTTATGTCTCAGAGGAACCCACTCCTGCTTGATATAACCTTTTTCGTCGATATCTATACCAAGATGGGTGATGGGTGTATCATATTCATCGTCAGCATCCAGATAATAAGAATCATCGGATACCCGGTAACCTTTTGAATCTTTTTCTACTTTACGGAAAGGGGCTTCCAGAAAACCGTATTTATTTACTTTTGCATAGAGAGCAAGATAAGTAACCAAACCGATATTCGGGCCTTCAGGAGATCTGACGGTACAAATACGTCCATACTGTGAACTGTGAACGTCTCTTATTGAGAATGCTGCTCTTTCCCGGGTTAATCCGCCAACTCCAACAACAGTAACTCTTCTTAATAGATCGAGTTCAGACAAAGGATTAGTCTGATCTAAAATTGCTGATAGTTGATTAGACCTAAAGAAAGTATTTAATGAAGAAATTAATCGGGATATTTGTGTCCGCCGTGCTGATTTCACT
>CAZFAI010000003.1:0-37596 GCA_964516555.1 uncultured Gammaproteobacteria bacterium | reverse complement strand
GTAAACGGTGAAATCGATAAAGAAGAATACGAGCAAAAGAAAAAAGATTTAGAGAAATAACTGCAAAATTAGCTTGTAGGAGATAGAATGTAATTAATGGCGGTACGACAAGTTGAAATCAAAAAGAACTATCTTCTAAAAAATTTGACGACTTTTCGGGTTGGTGGTAAGGCCGAGTTTTTTGCTGAAGTTAGAAGAAGTCAGGATCTGGGAAGAATATTGGAATTTGCTAAGAATAGGGGATTACCAGTGTTGGTTTTGGGGGGTGGTAGTAATATGGTGGTGTCTGAAAGAGGTTTTCCCGGGTTGGTGATCAGAATGATTAATAAAGGAGTAAATGTAATAAAAGAAGATGAGAATTGGGTGTGGCTGAGAATAGAGGCGGGCGAGGTATGGGATGAGGTGGTGGAAAAAGCAGTGAAGAGTAGCTGGTGGGGGATTGAGAATTTGTCGCATATTCCAGGTAGTTGCGGAGCTACCGTAGTGCAGAATGTGGGAGCTTATGGGCAGCAGATAAGTGATGTGGTAGTTGAGGTGGAAGCGTGGGAGAAGTTGACAGGAAAGTTATTGGAATTAGATAACCGAGCGTGTAAATTTGATTACCGAAGGAGTGTATTTAACCAAGGGAGAAAGGGTGATATGGTGGTGTTGGCGGTAGTTATCAGACTTAGTAAAAGAAGGAAACAGAATTTAAGATATAAGGATTTGAAGGAGTATTTTTGGAAAAAAAAGATAAAGAGTCCAAGTATTGACCAAATCAGACAGGCAATTATTGAGATAAGGGATAAAAAATATCCATTTCCGGTAGCGGTAAAAGGAGGGAATTCAGGTTCGTTTTTTAAGAATGTGGTTATGGGGGGGAGGGATTTTTTACTATTGGTGGAAAGATTAAAAGAAAATTTTTCGGAAGAAGAAGTGGCTAGATTAATTAAACTGGCCAGAAAAGGGAAAAAAATGATTAAATTGCCTGGTGCTTTGCTGATTGATATGTGTGGATTGAAAAGGACTAAGGTAAAAGGAGTATATGTAAATCCAAATCAGCCGTTGGTTTTGGTAAATAACGGCAGCGCAAAGGCGGATGATGTAATGGAACTTTTTAGGATAATCAGGAGAGAAGTGTACCGAAAGACGGGTGTCGTTTTGGAAAACGAGCCGGAATTGGTAGGTTTTTTGAGGGAAGAATTAGACTATTATTTTGATTTAAATTAAGGGAAGGTGTAAAGATACAGATTGCCGGATTTTCGGGAGGGTTGTTTTTTGGTGAATTGGTAGTTATGGGAGACAAGTCTGATGGGGTGAGTGAGTTTTTTTTCGAGCAATTTTTGGAGCCGGTTCATAAAATTGGGGAAAAGGTATAGAGTAATAACAGTGGCTTGACTAAGGTTGGCTTTCCACATGTTGTTGTTGTGAATGGTAACGAGGTGAGATAGATTTTCACTGTGAACCAATTTGCGGGACTGGCGGACCAGGAGGGGGTCTATCTCGTAGCCAATAGCCTTGGCACCGCGCTTGGCGGCTTCTATTAGTATCCGGCCGTCACCGGATCCTAAGTCAAGGACGGTATCCTTTGGACCAACTTTGGCTAAATCAAGCATGTCAATAACAGTTTTTTCGGGAGTAGGATAGTAAATGGCTCCCGGGGCTATGGTAAGGCGGTAAAAAAAATAGCCTAAAATTGCGAAGTATAGAAATAAAATAAAAAGGATAACGGACAAATAGAGCATACATATTTTTAGCAGAGACTGGAAATGAAAGTCAAAATAGATTATCTTTTTAGCATGCGGTTGAAGAGAACATTGTTATCGGTGCTTCTGGTATTAGCTTTTTTGGGTGCGGGATTGGCCGGGGGTTACAAACTAGCCTCAAAAAACGAAACAGGTGAACTGAGTGGGAATATTGCCGGAGTACAACAAAACAAATATGCTGCCTTTTTGGATGAGGTCTACTTTGTAATAAAAGATAATCATTGGGATAAGCTTGACGATCAAAAATTAACAGAATTATTTTTGCTGGGTACTGAGAGATTGACAGGTCAAGCCATGAATATGACTAAAGCAAACAAGGTTGATTGGGACAAAATTTTACAAAAGACACTGGATCAGTATGAGACTGACGACCAAAGAAAAGAATTCAGCGCGACACTGGCTGACTTGGTGTTGTCCAACCTAGAGCCAATTGGCAGGAGCCGTTTGTATACGCAAAAGGAGGAGAAGGTGTTGAGTGATAATGTGACCAATAAGTCCGGTGAAGACAGGTATGAGCCGCTGGGTTTGGGAAAAGAAGCCTCGCAAGTTGAGATTGAAAATGCTTATAAAGAAAAATCTGCTGAATGGAATCCTGAAGTAAATAAAGATCCGGAAGCCCCTGAAAAGTACGCCCAGATACAGGAAGCATATAAGGTGCTGAAAGATGAAGAAGGGAGGAAAATTTATGATGTTTACGGAGTTGAGCCGACAATGGATTACAAGCTTTTAAACGGGAGTACTTATTATGTTCATTTAACTAAGTTTTCGCCAACAACATTTGATGAGTTATCCAGGGTAATGGATAAGGTTGGCAATAGGAAGGAAGTAGATAGCCTGGTTTTTGACTTAAGGGATAACATTGGAGGAGCGATTGATCAACTGCCCTATTTTCTAGGACCGTTTATTGGTAATGATCAGTACGCATATCAGTTTTTTCATCAGGGAGAAAAAATTGATTTTAAAACGAGGATAGGGTGGATGGATAGCATGGTGAGGTACAAGAAGGTAGTGATACTGATAAATGAGAATAGCCAATCAACGGCGGAACTAATGGCGGCAACTTTAAAGAAATATAACGTAGGAGTGGTTGTGGGTACGACGACTAAGGGATGGGGAACCGTGGAGAGGGTATTTCCTTTAAAACAACAAATTGCGGATGACGAGAAGCATTCGATTTTTTTGGTGCACAGTTTGACATTAAGAGAAGATGGGATGCCAATAGAAGGCAATGGTGTTGATCCGGTGGTTGATATAAAAAGTAGCAGTTGGGAGAAGGAATTGTTCTCTTATCATTCTTCGAACGAATTGCTTGATGCGGTAAAGGGAGTTATCAAGGATTGATTGGCCGTAGAGTTGATAAAACGGTGAAGAATTTTGTAGGTATCGTAGTTAAACTCCGGATGACGGGATGTGGTGTTGTCCGAATTTTCTCCGGATTGGAAGTGACCCAGGTAACACCAGGAGTCAATTAAAAATTTGTCAGTTAAACCGTTGTCGGGATTGGTTTCGGTGATGATAATTGGGCCGGAAAAAGGCCATGGTTGGATTTTTTTGGAAAAGCTATTCAGAAAACGAATATTGTAAAAAAGCGGGTTTTCCTGGTTTACGCAAGCACCCAAACAGAGATTGAGGTGATAGTTGAAACAGGCATTTTTACTTTTATCTAAGCCTAGAATTTTGGGGCAGAGTTGTTTTTCTTTGGCAATTTGAAAGAGAGTTGATACCGCTTGTTTTTGGTTTTTGAAAACAGCCAAGAGATTTTCGGTATCCTTGAGACTAATGCGATTGACAGCTTCTAGACTGACAGTGTAATAACCATTTTGGTCAGTAGTTTGTTTGGCCAGGATCATTTTTTTTGAGTGGCGCAGAAGTCGGTTTTTGGTTGGCTGAAGTTCCTTTATTAGTTGAGATTCAAGAAGAAGAGCTCCCAGTTCGCCAGCGGTAGAAATAGTTTTGATATCAGCAATTTCCCGAGAGAGGGAGAGTTCTTTTTCGGAATTGACGTCATTTTGGAAGTGAGAAAGGATCCGGGTTTTTAAATTTTTACTTTTACCGATGTAGAGAGGCAGATTGGTTTTGTCATAAAAAATATAGACACCCGGTGATTGGTCGAGTGAATTTATCAGATCAAAGTTAATGGCAGGCGGGAGAGAGGGTTTTTGAAGAAGTTGGTTTATAGCTTTTTCCAGTTTTTGGGAGGGTAAGTTAGCATGGATGTAGTTGTAAAAATCGATGAGGACTTTGGCATCATCATGGGCACGGTGGCGGTTGGGACAAGAAAAATTAAACCGATTTATAAGGCTATCCAAGTCGTGGTGGTGATATTTTGGGAATAGTTGGCGTGAAAGTTTGACGGTACAAAGGGTGGGAGCGGTGTATAAGGATCCAAGGTGTTTAAGGTGACGTTTGATGAATGAATAGTCGAAGCGGGCATTGTGGGCAACAAAAATGGCACCATCGAGTATCTCCTCAACCTTTTCCTTGACTTCGGCAAATGTAGGTGCGGACTCAATATCTTTTTCAGAAATACCGGTAAATTGTGAAATAAAGGGAGAAAGTCGGCATCCCGGGTTAACAAGTGAAACAAAAGAATCAACCAATATACCATTTTCGAGACGCAGGATTGCTATTTCGATAATACGATCGCGGAAGGAGCTGGTACCGGTGGTTTCAATATCCACAAAAGCCAACTTGTCGAATGTGCGGGGCATGGAACTTAATATAACATAAAAAAACCAAGGACCTAAAATTTTTAAACCCACAACGGGGTAAAGTTGGCCTTGGTGTTTTTATTTTTGCGCCTTCAACTCTAAAGATAAGATAAACAAGTAAGGCTGGTGTGAAAGGAATGTAAGAGAATGATAAGAAGAAGGAAGCTTATCTTCGACCGCGGTTGTTGGAATTAAATATTCGATTGAAAGATCGGGTGTTGAAAATAGGTTTTTGGTGGATCTGAGGTAATTGAGGGCGCTTGGGTATTAGTGGCTCAGGAGACGGATTTTTAGGTTCGTTGATTTTGGACATATCAGTGTAATTTTAGCAGAAAATGATATATTTAGTGATAATATTGTGATATGACAGCCATAGAGTTAGGGATGAACACTATGATAGACTTGTTGCCTGGAGAGGACAGGGTCAATAAACAGGTATTAAATTTGCCGGATTTACCGCAAAGCAGCTTTAGCCATGTACCTGAGAAAAGTGATTATGAGAGACTGGTGGGAAGGAGTATCAATATTTTAAAGGATCCAAGGTGGGGATTGGAAGGTATGATTCCGAATTGCGAAATGAGGGTGGTTGACGATCCGAGGTGGGCTTCGGGTTGTGTATGTGTGATTTCGATGGATTGGATAAAAGGCAAGCCGTTATCTGATATGAAAGTCCTTGAGCCGGGAGTAAGCGGTCAATTGGCAGGTTTTTTAGCAAAATGTAGCAAGATGGCTGAAATTACAAGAAGAGAGGTGGGTTATCCAATTTTGCCGGATTTATTGGGTGGGGTACGCCATGCGCATGATGAATTTAGAAACTTTGTGGTGGAGAGTGAAACCAACAAGCTTTATTTTGTAGACGTATATCCTTTGGCTGAAATTGATTCCTGGGTGGCAAGAAGAAAGTATTCGAAGGCATTAAAAACTGCAGCCAAAAAAACAGGATCGGAAGAGGTAATGGTGGTGGTTGAGAGCTTGGCAGCGATGATCGGTGGATCAGGAAGAAAGTAGCTTTGAGGTAGAGAAATAGAGAACATCCTCAATATTTGGGGTGTCAGCAAAGAGCATTGAGAGGCGGTCTACACCCAGTCCGATACCGGCACAAGGAGGAAGTTTGCCTATGGCTTTGATAAAATCCCGATCATAAGGGTGAATAGGAAGTTTGTATTTTTGCCTAAGTATAGTTTCTTTTTGGAAGTTATTTTCCACAATTTGAGGATCGGTAAGTTCGGTATAGGCATTACCAATTTCCATTCCGCCGATATAGAATTCGAAGCGTTGAGAAAACCCAGGAGATTCGGGGCAGGGAGCACAAAGAGGGGATTGGCGAGTAGGGTAGTCGTAAATAATGGTTGGTTTGTCGGTGGGGAGTTTGGGTTCGATTTCATTTATAAAAATTTGAGTGTAGAGGGGCTCCCAAGTGTTGACACTATCGATGTTGTAACCTTTTTTTTGAGCAGTTTGTTTGATGTTTTTAGTGGTTAGGTTTTGACTTAAATCCATATCCGCATAACTTTTGAATAAGTCATTTAAGATACATTCGTTCCAGGGTGAAGATAGGTCGATTTGAGAACCCTGATAATTGAGGATATTTGTTGCTTTATTGTTTAGAATTTTATTGATTCCAAGGAATATGTTATTTACTAGCTTTATGGTGGTATTGGCAATGTCTTTGTAATTTTTATTCATTTCATACCATTCGAGCATAGAAAATTCTAAATTATGAGTAGGTCCTATATTTTCTAAATCACGGAAAACTTTTGAGATGGCAAAACAATTGCCAATCCCTTGAGCGATTAGTTTTTTGAGTGAACTTTCAGGGGACGTGGCTAGGTAAAAATCAACATTCCTTTCGGCCCAGGTGGTTTTGAGAGGGTAGAGATTGGGTTCGATTGGGATTTGAGGCATGAGGGTGGGGGTGTCGACTTCGTGATATTGGCGGGTAATAAAGTAATCCCTGATTAGCTGAACCGTATATTCCCGGATGAATTGTGGTTTGAATTTCATAAACTTGCTTAATATAACATTTATTATCAAAAAAACGGTAAAATTAAGCATATTATGAGGATTGCGATACTATCGACTATTCACTGGAGTACACCACCAAAGAAATACGGACCATGGGAAAAGATAGCTAGTTTAGTGGCTGAGGGGATGGTAAAAAGAGGCCATGATGTGACTTTATATGCTACCGGTGATTCGGTTACTTCGGGTAAATTGAGATGGATTTGTCCAAGGCCATTGATGGAGGATATTAGTTTAGAGGGAAAAGTATATCAGTATTTGCATACGGCTATGCCCTTTGAAGAAGCCGGAAATTTTGACATTATTCATAATCATTATGATGCCTATCCTTTGGTGTTTTCGAAGCTGATAGACAAACCGGTGGTGACAACTATTCATGGGTTTTCTTCGCTTGGAGTGAATGATATATTCCGAAAATATAACAACACTTATTATGTATCTATTAGCATGGCAGATAGGAAGAACTGCCCTGATTTAAATTATGAGGGTAATATTTACCATGGTATTGAGATAGAGAAATACCAATATAGAGCGGGAGCCGGAGATTACTTTTGCTATTTTGGTAGGATATGTGCTGATAAAGGAGTGCATTTGGCGGTGCAACTGGCAAGAAAAATGGGATTTCGGTTGTTGATGGCCGGATTGATTGATGAAAGTTACCGGGGGTATTTTGAAAAAGAAATTAAACCTTATTTGAACGATAAAATTCAATATCTGGGTTTGGTAGAAGAAGACGAAAAAATGGAGTTAATTTCGAAGGCAAGAGCTTTGCTGCATTTTAATACCTATGCCGAGGGTTTTGGAATCAGCTTAATTGAAGCGATGGCGTGCGGGACACCGGTTGTGGGGATGGATTTGGGGTCAATTGGTGAGGTGGTTGAGGATGGAGTAACGGGTTTTGTTATATCTGATATTAGTAAGGCCGAGGGTGCGATTGAAAAAATTGGTAGTATACGACGGGAAGATTGCAGAAAAAGGGTCGAAAATTTGTTTACCGCTGATAGGATGGTTGATAATTATGAAAAATTATTTACCGGAATTATTGGGAAACATAAAAATACAAGGGCAAAATAATCAGTTTGTTTTTAAGTGTTGAAGGTTTTTACAACCTGACTGCAGTTTTTACAGGAAATTTCGGATTTGTAGCCGCAGAGAAAGGAAGGGTCGGAACAGCCTTGGCATTGTATTATGTTAGTGAAATTAATTTTTGCAGTACTCACGCGTTGCGCTTTGCTTACATGATTCCGTGCTGAAAAATCAATTTCACTATTATGAAACAATTTGCACTTATGACAGGTGGCAAGCGAGTTGGCGAAATTATCAACAATCGTTTTGGGTGGGTCGGTAAGTTTGGCGAGGGGTTTTGGGGACTCACAACATCCATAAATTAGTCCATCTGATTGGAGGGCCAGTTGAAAACAACCGAAGTTTTTGGCGGGGTAGGTGGGATAGTTTTTTTTGATGTCCAAAACCTGTTCTTTGGTTAGCGAGTGGAGACGGTCGGTGAGGTAGGTTTTCTTTAAATTAAACAGATCAAAAGAATCTTTGAAGGGGTAGGAGGCGGAATTTATAAGGAACATAATTTCCGCTGGAAAGCCTAATTTAAGCGCGTGTCGGATAAACTCTTTATTCTTTTGAAAGTTGCCCTGTCCTCGGTTTTGATCGTGGATGTTTTTGGGGCCGTCGAGGGAGACTAAGAGTTGGCAATTGGTTGGGTTTTCTATTTCGGAGAGCCGGTCGATAGTGCCATTGGTGATGATGGTAATAAAAGTGTTTTGTCTGATGAGTTGATTAACCAGTTTGGGAAAATCGGCTAGAAGAAAGACCTCGCCGCCGCAGAAAAGGATGGATTTGAGATTTATGATTGAAGAATAACGGTCAACGAAGCCAAGAATTTGTTGATTGTTTAGAATATTTTTGGTTTTTTGGGTATAGCAGGACTTACAATTCAAATTACATTGTTCCAGGGGCGAAATATAGATGTTTTCCAGGGCGGAGATGATGGAATTAGAGATGTCCATTACTTGAGCTTGACGGATTCGCGGTGTTCGGTGCGGGTTTTGCACCAGCGACAATACTTGGTGAATTTCAACTTATCGGTGGTATTGGTTTTGTTTTTTTCGGTCAGGTAGTTTTGGGCGCCGCATTTAGCACAATTTAACGCCAGCAAAATTCGGGGTGTCTTTTTTCCTTTAGCCATGGGTTGTATTATAGGAGGCTTTGGGAGAAAATGCAATTACCTTTGGAGATCAGCTTTGTACTTTTGGATTTGGCGCTCAATTTGTTGACTTAGATCGATTAAAGCCGAGTCCAGGCGGGAATTGTCAGCTTTGGCGAAAATGTGCATTTTACCGGGGAGCATCATGTCCAGGTTAACTTCATAATTGTTAGTGCGGGTCATTTTGGAAATTTTCATAGATACGGTTTTCATTTCTGGGGCGAATTTGGAAAGGAGCGGGTCTAGTTTTTGATTAACTTTATCCTCGACAAGCTCTTTGATTGTCGGGGTAATGTCAACATTGTCACCGGTGATCAGGATATTCATGGTAGGTTTTAATCAATAACAAGGAAAGCGCAAGGAAGTAGCGGTTTTGTTTTAGGATAATTAAGGATAACATTTTCTGAATTTTGCTTCAAGGAATGGTGGAAAGTGGCTATCAAGTGATTGACTTTTAAGCTATTATAACCTATAATATGTATTATAGTTCCCACTTTTGATTTAATGCTAATCAATGAGTGTGGATTATAGTTCTTTGACAATCCGAGAGATCAAATATCCAGGAGGGATAGTGCCGGTAAAGTTTGCCGGTAGTGTCCCTTTTGGATATATTTCCCCTTTTAACCCCCATCTTTTGTAGAGTTGCCACCCCTTGGCAACTAACTCTATTAACATTCTTGCCATAGTGGTGAGAATGATGGCCGATACTAAACCATCACAACTGGAAAGGAAGGTTTGAAATGAAGTGGAGTATTGTGCTTTTGGTGGTCTTGGTCGTTGTTTTGACCATGATACCGTCATCGATGGTTGAAGCGGAAGGAAGTACCTGTCCTGCAGGCAATGTCAAGGCAGAGGTTCCTATGGCTGGTTATGAGTACAATGATGGAACTGGCGGTATATGGGCTGAGGAGTTCAGAGTATGCTGGGCGCCAAAGCCGGGATATGAAGTTGTCGGAGTGTGTGTGAAGATCGGCGGGCCCGGAGGAGGATCATTGATTAATCCTGACCCGAGTCAGAACTGTTGGGTCAATGATACTCCCTATGCCATTTCGCATGTTGTTTTGTACACTCGACCACTACCTACGCTGACCAGCACGCCAGTGGTGCCCACCTCGACTCCGGTTGTTCCAACCGAGACGCCGGTGGTACCAACCAGCACTTCGGAACCGACGGAAACGCCGATTCCCACGAGCACGCCAGTGGTGCCTACCTCGACTCCGGTTGTTCCAACCGAGACGCCGGTGGTACCGACAGTGACGCCAGTCACGCCGACAGAGACGCCGGTGATACCGACCAGCACTCCGGAACCGACGGAAACGCCGATCCCCACGAGCACGCCGGTGTCGCCAACTGAGACTCCCGTTGTCCCAACAGAGACGCCGGTGGTACCGACCAGCACACCAGTGGTGCCTACCGCGACGCCAGAACGGCCGACTTTAACGGCAACACCTATCCCACTGGTTCCTACCGGTGGAGAGGGTGCTGACTTTGAAGTCAGAAAGTGGGCGCTGGGTGGATTCCTTCTGTTGACAGTTGGACTGTTTACACTGTCATTCAGAAGAAGAAGGAGGATCTGATCTCTCGAGAGGAGGGAAGGAAGCACAATGAAGTGCTAAACTCCCTCCAACACCCCCTCGGGGAACAGCGATACACAAAGATGTGTGTCAAAGTTCCCTGGGGGTGGTGTAGATGTATTTTTTTATAATTGATCTTTAAATTAATTTTAAGGATGAGTTATGGAAAGATTATTTAGCAGAAGAGACTTTCTTAGAATGAGTGCTTTGGGAGCGCTAGGATTGGCTGCGTCTGCATGCGATGGCAGGGGCACACACGAAAGCCCGACACCTGAAGCTACTGTTGTTGTTCGGAAAGTCGTAGATGCTACGAAAGTTGTACCTACAGTTGAAGCTACTTTTGCTCCGACTGCGACTGCAATTTCTACCATTGAAGCTAAAGTAAATGCAACAGTGGAAGAGGAAAAGAAGTTTGAACCTTATATTTTTGGCGAGATAGATTTATCCTCCAGTGAGAAGGTTGATGGAGTAGTTTTGATGGAGGATGCTATTGATTTTGGATTCATCCCCAGTCCTTATGTTGAAGGAGTATCCGATGTGGGCGAATTATACCGGGTCGGGGACGGTAGGGCGTTTACGCTGGATACGGATGAGTATGGTTTAGTGGCTATGCATAGTGGCTTATTTAGAGGAGAAGACTTAGAGGCCGAGCCTCTTAGAAGATTTTTGGAAGGCCATAGCTTAAGCAGGATGTTTGACGATGATGAGAGAAACAGAAGAATGGAATTAATTCGTGGAGCTAGAGTAAGGTTGGTTCAGGATGAGAAGGATGAGAATTTTTCGGTAGTGGACTTGGTTAGAATTCCACCCAATGACGTTGATGACTTTATGAGTAATGCCAGTGATTTAATTAAATATTCCCAAGTGGAATTAGATAAGAGTGAGAAATATATGGCAGTGGTTTTTTGCGGGTGGAAGGTGCTAGGAGAAGATAGTGGTGCTAACGTAGGTGATTATACGTGGTCTCGATATATGATGGTGATGAGACAAGAAGGTAATTAAAGTTATTCCTGACTATTTTCGTTAAATACCACTAAGTTCAGAACCTTTACTAAATTTTGGGTGCGATTACCATTTATAATGGCTCGGGTTCCGGTCTCGATATCCATTTTGGTGCAGTCGACTAATTGGCCGAGAATATCGCAGCGGCTTTGGGAATCAAAAACCAGAGAAACTTTGAGAGCGGATTTTCCGGGTTCTTCATAAAGAAAATCCCAATTATCAGCATTTTTGATGAGATTTCCGGTTTTGTTAAAATTGGTATCGAAATTTGAGTTGTAGCTTTCTTCTTTGGGGGTAGTTTCGTCTAAACCATCTAGGGGAGGGGGATTATTGCGGGAGAGTAGGAGGGCAATTGTTGTAAAAATAATTAGGGTGAGGACGAAGATGAGAATAACCAAGGGGTAGTTGGGTTTTGACATAGTAAATAACAGTATACTGTTATTTACTTATTTTTGCCAAGGAGGAATTGGTTGGTCATGATACAGTAAGTTTGGCCGAATTCCATGACATCACCCCAATAGTTACCGCCATCAGGTTCGGTAGGGGTCATTTGAAACCAGTTGGGCGGACAGGTGCCGTCTTTGGATAATTTCCAGACACTGTGTTCACCATGGAAACCTTCCTCTTCGCTAGTACCGACAAACCATTGCTGTACGACGGGACTGTTGCCGGCTTTCATAACCACGTCTTTACCTTCGTGGGTATATGTCTGACCGGGGATGCCATGTTCACCTTCGCTGTAATTGGCAACAATTTGGGGATTATTTTCGGCTTTAAAGGGAGCGGCTAGACTAGGTGATGCGGACAGAGTGATTAAGAGGCCAAAAATTGAGAAGAAAGTTAATATTTTCATAATAAAAATATAAAGCTCTTAGGTAAAAATAAGAACAAAAAGAGATAAGAAAAAGGTGAGGTTCTGAACTTTCAGTCCAATTTCTCGATTCTGGTTTTGGCGTATTTTTGGGGAATGCTGATTTTTGACAAATTAAATTCACTTGCAATTTGTTCAATTAAGTTTTCAGGCTTAAATATTTTGGAATCTTTACCCTGTCTGTTTTTGAATTCTGTCGCAATTTCCTTGGCTTGTTCTTCGGTGACAATATAGTTGCCGATTTCTTTGAGGTAGTAGTAAATAAAGTTCCAGCCACTAAGCGGACCGAGTAATAATTGATCAGTGACTACACCAAATTTTTCAAGGTGATGGGCCTCGTATCCCTGTTTGGCCAGGACTGCTTTTTGATGGACTCCGGCAATGTGGGTCCTGTTGGTTAGAGAAACAGGTTCATACCAGGGGACCTGGGTTTTTAGAATTGAAGCCATAAGAACATTCAGGGGATAGCATAATTCTGTTTTGTAACTTTTTAGGATTTCGGGGTCCAGATGTGAAAAGTTTAGTAAAGCAGCAGTTGTGGAAGTTATTCCCGATCTTTCGGCCATGCCCCAAACGGTTGAATCAACAAATTCAGCTCCATTATCAATTGCTGCCATGGTGTTGGCCATGGCTAAACCCAGGTCGTTGTGGAAATGGCATTCGAGGTTGATTTTTGGATAGCGGGTTTTGAGATCACGGACTCGTTTGGCAACAGCTTTTGGAGTGGCGGTTCCAGTAGTATCGGGAGTGCCGATAGTATTTACAAGATCAACTATTTGATCATAAACATTGAAAAGACTCGAGAGATCGGTTCTGAAGGCATCTTCTCCGGAAAAACGCAACCAGAGATTGGGATGTTCCTGGCGGAGGTTGGTAATAGTAGTTTTTACGATAGCCATCAGCTCGTCAAAGCTTTTGTTGTAAGTCTGCTGGGCATGCTCAGATAAACCCATGTAGAGATTTAAGCCATCAAAACCGGACTCCAGAGCTTGGGAGATGTCTTCAGGGTGACAGCGGCAGTGGGCTAGCAGAAATACGCCGGGGATATTTTTGGCTTTGACATGTTTTCGGATTGCCAGAAAATCGTTTTTCTCGACACTGCTGACTATGGGTGAGAAAAATTCGAAATGACGGATACCCAGTTCCAGCATCATGTCGATAAGTTGGATTTTTTCTTTGAGGGTGAAGGCGTATTTGTTGGTGTCAAACAGAAGAGGGGAAGCTTGGCCGTCGCGAAATGTGGTGTCAATAAAACCTTTGAAGTTGTGAGTCATGGTGTGACTATTATACTAAAGCAAAGTATCTCGCGTATTGTTTGGTTTTCTTTAAGTACTAGAAAATTATTCTTAGTATGTTAGGATCTTCCCTGTCGGTTGTAATTTGAAAATTAAATCCAAAATAGTCAACAATTTGATCAGAATTAAATGGATCAAAAAGTAAATTTTCCGATTGGTTGTTGTTTACGAGACTGATATGGTAAGTTGGTCTGTTGCCGGGAACTTGAGTTTCCGGAAAATCAATTGAATCCAATGTGATATTCAACACTTGATTATCAGAATTTGAAAGACTTACTGTTTGGTTGATTTTGAGGGTGTATTCTTTGGTCATTTTGGTGTTATCTGTTGGGTTAAAACTTAAAATAGTTAATAAAATTAGTGAAAGAAACAGAAGTGATAATAATGTTTTAACTGGTAATGAAAGCTTGGACAACATAATTTATTGTTATTTACTAAAATTTTTGGTGTTAATGCTAACTAATAATTTAATAAAATTTTAGCAAATACTAAGTGGTTGATCTAGGTGGTGTGACTATTATATTAAAGCTACCAGATTTTTGTTTGGGGCGGAGGGTGAGGGATTCGAACCCCCGAGGACTTTCGCCCACTGGTTTTCAAAACCAGCGCCATAAACCGCTCGGCCAACCCTCCTTTTAGTATCGTATTTTAACATTAAATGTTGTAAAAAAGGCTTGTGCTACAATACCTTTTATGGGAAGCAGGGAATCGTTTGATTCGTGCGAGGCGAGAGAAAAAATTGCCGTTTCGCTTGATTACTTGAATGCAAGAACCGAGGATATTGGTATAGAAACAAGATTGGTGGGGTCTTTGGGTTTGTATGGCCTAACAGGTATTGAGCCACGTTTGTACCGAGGGACTGATTCTGAGGGAAGATTTGAGGTGGTTGATGTGGATTATTTGATAGGGTTGACAGAAAATGCTGATTTATTTGAAGTGAAAAGGATTTGTGATGAAATTTGGAATAGGGGAGCTGGAGGAGATTATCGGGTGGAAATGTCACCAATAAATTTACCAAAAGAAGTAGCTAATAATCCGGATCAAGTTATTAATTTTTGGTGGCGGTTGGGAGAAAGGATGGAGTATCGTGATAAGAAAGGTAATCGTAGGGTGATTTTTCCGGAAGGTTTTACTGAGGGCGTGGAGGTTGATGTCTATGGTGTAAAAATGAAAACGTTGACACCTACAAACTTTTTAGCCTTAAAGTTAACTGATGGCTGGTGGGCTAAGAACCCAAAGAAGGTTGTCCGTGACGTGGAATGCTGGGTTGGATTAAGGCGGACATTTCCTGGAATAGATTTAGTGGTTCGTAACTATATTGGAAATATTGTCTCGAGAAATGTTTTTTGAGCCCAGAATGGAACTTGAATCCATGACCTTCCCCTTACCAAGGGGATGCTCTACCAACTGAGCTATCTGGGCGTGGCAATTGATACGTGATATTCTACCAAATAATTTGGATATTTGGGATTTTGGGGGATGTAACTATTATAAGTGTAGTAGTATAATCAGAAAGCATGCTAACAATAAAAAATTTAAAAACTAAAGCCGAAGGTAAGGATGTATTGAATGGAATAGATCTGGCCGTGGGGGAGGGGGAATTAGTGGTTATATTTGGACCAAACGGATGTGGCAAGACAACCTTGTTGAAAAGCATTGTGGGATTGAATGCAGATAGTGTCGTTTCAGGAGAGATAAAATTCAAGGGTAAAAAAATTAATAAATTGACAATAGATGAAAGATCCCGAATGGGTATTGCTCTAATGTATCAAAAACCACCGAAAGTTGATGGTTTGAAGCTGTCGGAATTGGCAAAAATATTAAGTAGCGAGGAGATTATGGGAAAAAATTCTGAGAACCTGAACGTAAGTAAATTTTTAGACAGGGGTGTAAATAGCAATTTATCCGGAGGGGAGACTAAAAGATCGGAATTATTTCAACTGGCTTTAATGGAATCTGACTTGTATTTGTTGGATGAACCGGATTCGGGTGTGGATTTGGTTAATATTAAACTGATTGCCGGAGAAATTGAAAAATTATTAAAAAAAGGCAAATCGGCAATTGTAGTAACTCACAATGGAGAAATGCTGAAGTATTTGAAGGCAGACAGGGGGTTAGTGATGATTGAGGGAAAGATACAGTGTGAAGGAAGGGTGGATATGATTTTTGAAACCATTAATAAGGTGGGGTATGGGGCTTGTGTTAAGTGTTTGTGCCGGGGAGAAAGAAAATGGCGGGACAATTAAGTACTAAAGATAAAAAAGCAATTAGTTTGGTGGGTGTGGACGTGGATTCAAAAGAAAAATCGACAGTTTTAATTGAAAATAAAAATTCTTTGTGTGATTATTCAAAACAGGAAGGGATAGAGGTAATGAACATCAAGAGAGCTTTGAAAGCTTATGGCGAATTGTCTGATTATTGGTGGAAATTAATTGATCGGAATAAGGATGAATTTACTAAGGATGTGGATAATGATTTGCAACAGGGATATTTTATTCGGGTTAAAAAGGGAACTAAAAGTAAATTACCAGTGCAAACATGTTTGTATATTAGCCAATCTAGTTTGGTTCAAAAAGTACACAATATTATCGTGGCAGAAGAAGGAAGTGAAGTAACCATAATAACAGGATGTTTGGTGGGAGAAAAAATTAAGCGGGCAAAGCATTTTGGAATAACAGAGATATTTGTGGGAAAAGGAGCCAGCGTAAGTTTTAATATGATTCATCATTGGGGAGAGGAGGTTGATGTCAGGCCAAGAACAGCTATCAGGGTGGAGGAGGATGGTGTATTTGAGTCAAATTATGTTTGCTTAAAGCCGGTCAAGTCTTTCCAGAGTAATCCGGTGTGTAAGTTAAGTGGCAAAAACAGTAGAGCGGTGTTTAATTCTTATGTAATGGCCTATCCAAGAAGTGTGTTTGATGTGGGTAATACGGTGATTGCTGACGGCGAAGGGTCGAGGTCTGAGGTTAGATCCAGGATTGTTTCCAGTGGGGGTGAGGTGGTAAACTGGGGATTGATGGTTGGAAATGCTTTTGGAGTAAAAACCCATTTGGATTGTGGGGGTTTGATAACGGGAGCAGGAGGGAAGATTAGGGCGATACCGGAACTTGAAGCTAATTTACCTGATTTGGAGATGACCCACGAAGCGGCGGTGGGTAGGGTGTCAAGAGAGTCGGTGGAGTATTTGATGACAAGGGGTATTTGTGAATCACAGGCAGTGTCGCTAATTGTACGAGGTTTTTTACAGGAAGGGGTTGAGGGTTTGCCTCAGGCGGTAGCCCGAGAAGTGGCCCGTTTTACTTTTTGATCGCCATTAGTACTGACTTCGGTACGAGATAAGAGATAGGAGATGGTAGATTCGGCACCCTGGTGAAGATTAACACCAAGAGGTGTGAGGGCGTCGTGACAGCCACCGGTTTTTTTGTCATAAACTAATTTGCCTAAAAGGTTATTGCCTAAAAACCAATAAAAGGTTTTGAACATTAAATTTTTATATTTTCTTTTTTTAGTAATTAAATAGGCAGTTTTTAGGCAATGGACCATAGCGGCAACATCTTCGGGTTGTTGGTCAAAGTATTGACGATCGTTGCCTTTTTTGTACCAACCGTTTTGGCCAATGGGAACGTAAATCGGTCCTTGGAAATTATTGGAGATAAGGAAGTTGAGGCTGTTGGCGGCGATGTCTAAGTACTTTGGATCTTTGAGTGATTTGTACGCCAAAAACATAGCTTCAGGAAGAACACCGTTGGCGTAGGTTAGGGTATCTTCAAACCATGGCCAGTCAGCTGAAGAATATTTGTTCCAATATTTGGAAATAAAGCGGGCAGATTTTTCGAGATACGAACGGAAGTGAGGAATATTATGTGTTGGCTTGAGTTGTGACAGACCTTTTATTAGAAAGGCATGGGATCGCAAAGAGCTGACTTGATTGTTATTTTCAAGCCATTTTTGAAGCATTTGGGTAGCTTGTTTACGAAGTGCTCGCGGGAGCCGGCTGAGGGTAACTATGGTTGATAATGCCCAAATGGTTCGGGCATTGGCATCATCCATGGATTCAGAGTTGTTTAATTTGTTATTGTGCTCCTGGTCGTAGGTGACGTAGTTGATAAAACTACCGTCTTCTTTTTGGCAATGGCTGATAAAACGGAGGTATGTTTCTACCAGATGAAGGGATGGGTAATTTCTGGTGTTTTGGTAAACTTTTGCGGCAGCTATCAGAGCCCTGGCATTGTCATCTATGGTGTAGCCAGAGTTAGGATCGGGGTGGGTTAACTTGGCAAATTGGAACATGCCAAAGGAATCGGTCATGTGGCGGACGTGGCTTAGATTAATTTCGGGCAGGTTTTTCTCTTCTGCCGAAATTTCGGGTACCAGAAAGCTAAAAAGGTTCATGTATGAAAGAGCGACATTGCTCCAGAGCATATTTCTAGTTTTTGAAAATGCCTGAAAATGCATTTCTTGTCTTTTTTCTTTGTCTTGAAGTAAGTTTAGGAATGCTTCGGTGTAACTTTCCGGGCTATTAAAATCAACCAGAAGGCCTATGTCGGGAGTAATGCTTTCTTTGGCTTGAGAGAAGGCGGTGGAAACAACAGCCCGACCCGTACCCAGAGCATAAGATAAGGTACCGCTAACAGTTTGGTTGGGGTTGAGGGAGGTGGATACGTATATATCAGTTGCTTGCAAAAATTGAATAATTTCGTTGAGGGACAAGTAACGGTCGTAAAAACGGACATTGTCGGTGATATTTAGCTCTTTGACTAAATTCATAAGTTCCCGTCGATAGTTTTCGCCCTCTTCGCGACGTACAACGGGGTGAGTTTCACCAATGACCAGGTAGAGAAGGTTGTGGTATTTTTCGACAACCGGTGGCAGAGATTTAATGACATATTCGATTCCTTTTCCCCGGGATAGCAGACCAAAAGTAGAGAGTACTGTTTTACCGCGGAGTTTTAGCTTGGATTTGTGCTTATTAGGTAGCGAGAAGTTGACAGGATGAATGCCGTGGGGAATAACGAGGATTTTGTGAGCGTCGATACCGTGGATGTTAACCAAAATTTCTTTGGCCTGATTGGTTAAGACAATTACAGCATCGACAAGGGACAGCATTTCTATGGTGACTTGTTTAGCTTTGGGATCCGGGTCGGGTAGGACAGTGTGCATGGTGATAACCTTGGGTTTGGTGACAGTTTTGAGAAAGTGAAGAATATTTTCGCCCCACTCACCACCATGGATGCCGTATTCATGTTGGATGTTGACACATTTTATTTTTGAAGTTTTGTTGACAATATTGCCAGCTGTTTTGTAACTATTTGGGTCAGTTTGATCTATTTGATGAAATACTTTGCTTGGGTATGAATGGAAGTCTGATTTAGAGGTATTGAGGGCGATAATTCGCGATTTTATTCTGGGTGAGAAGGTTTGATCAATAGTCGTAGTTAAGTCCTGGGTAAAAGTTCCGATACCGCATTCTCGGGGTGGGAATGTGCTGAGATAAACAATCCAGGTCGAGTCTGCTTTATTTGACATAAATCTATAAACTATATTATACAGCAATGTATAGATTGATGTATTTACCTAAGTTATTGAGGAAAGATCTTGGAGTGATGTGTATTGACTATGGATTGTTGAGCCACCTCTGGGACTCGAACCCAGGACCTTACGCTTACAAAGCGTTTGCTCTACCAGCTGAGCTAAGGTGGCATTTTAGGATGAAAGTATTATATCAATAAAATGCAAAATTTAAGGTTAAAATAAGACATGAAAAAACGTTACCGGATATTAGTTTTGACCGATCATATGCCTTGGGGTCACAGGTCGATTGCCAAGGCGATATTCGGATATCTAAAGGAGCATGAAAAGAGGGAAGGGTTTAAGGTTAGTTACGCTGAGGTGAAAGCGGATACGGCCGGTTTGGGAGCTTTCTATAATTTTGCTTATAGATATAATCCAAAATCAAACAAGATATTTCATTGGGCAGCTTCAAAAAAGAGCCTTAGAAGAATAACGGAGGAGGCATCAGTAATGAATACCAGAGAAATTGAAAAAACACTTAAGTCCCACAAACCGGATTTGGTAATTTCAGCTTATTATTTGCATAGTCATTGTTTGGCAAAATTAAGGAATAGGATGAATTTAGACTTCAAGTTGTGGACGGTGGTGGCCGATCCTTGGACTATGTTGCCGATTTCGTATGTCAAGCAAGCAGATTTGAATTTGGTGTACGATGAAATTGGCGAAAAGATGGCAGAAAAATTGGGTATTGATAGCAGTAAAGTATTGAAAACGGGATGGTGGACCAGAAGTCAGATGTATGAAAAATATGACAGAAACAAGATGCGAAAAAGATTGGGTTTTGGTGATGATCGGCCGGTGATATTTATAGGGGGTGGAAGTTTGGGGACAAATTCTTTGACCAAGATTTTACCGGCATTGTTGGCAGTCAAAAAAAATGTGGGGTTGGTGATTAATACCGGAACAGACAAGCTATCCTTTAATATGGTCGATGAATACATTCGGCTTTTGAGGAGGTTGAAGAGAAATGAGTTTGTGGAAATTAGGAATATGGGTTGGATTGATAATATGGCTGAGGTGTTGTCGGCAGTGGATATAGTATTTGGGAAAGCAGGGCCGAATTTTTTGTTTGATGTGGTAGCAGCGGAGAAGCCCTTTGTGGCAATTACTCATATAGGCGGGCAGGAAGATGGAAATATAGATTTAATTAGAAGAAAAAAACTGGGATGGATTCGCGAGAAAGGTAGAAGTGCAGCAAGGTTTTTGTTGGAATATCTGGAGAATCCAGAGGAATATAACGAAAGATACCGGGAGACTATTCAGGAAGAAGCTGCCAGAAATAAAGAAAGCATGAAAAAGGTTTTGAACGAAATAAAAAGAGTGATAAAAAAACCTACCGAAAGGGTGCTTCAATAGTGGCTTTTCCACGCTAAGATAACGTGGTGGGAAACTATCTTCGTAACTAAAAGCTACAAAGAACGCGCTCCCCATACAAGAAGGGTAGCTAGAAAAAACACCTTCTTAAAGACCTCCTTAAGGTAGGTTAAGAGAATTATAGCATCGGAATTGAAGCTAAATTGCAAGAAGAATGTAAGAATAAGGCGGCATATCTTTTGTTTATGGGACAAAAGGGATAAAATTAGGATCTATGAGAAAAAAAATAAATAAAGATATGTTGATTGCTGATATTGTGGAAAATTATCCGGAAATTGTTGAGGTGTTGGTGGATGATTACGGTTTTCATTGTGTGGGGTGTTTTGCGGCGGCCATGGAAACATTAGAACAGGGTGCTGAGGTACACGATATGACCAAAGAGGAGATAGGGAAGATGGTTGAGACTTTGAATGGAATACTGGAAGACTCCGAAAAAGAAAAAATTAAGAGCGAATAGGGTTTTGATTTTTGGGGCATTGATCTAGACGATAAATACAGTCAGGAATTACGTGTCCGTTTTGGCTACAATTTATAGCTTCTCCTAGTAGATCGGCCCGGTTTAAAAGAGTGATGTCGCTGCTTGTATCCAGTATCGATTGTACCAGTGGACAGTGGTGAGAGGGAAGTGTTTCATGGTTTGTCATGACAAAATACTACACTAAAATCAGGGTAGAAGAAAATTTAGAATTACTCTGATGGCCGGAGAGAGAATTAAGCCGACAAAGTTTGATCCGGCAATAGGAAAAAAGAGGACAATAATCAGAAGTATGGGACCATATCTGGTGAGGCTTTCTTCCCATTCGAGAGAAGAATCTACCGGGAGGAGGTTAAAAAGAATTTTAGATCCGTCAAGCGGAGGTATGGGCAAGAGATTAAAAAGTGCTAGGGCAATGTTGATAAAAATTAGGATGCTAAAAAAGTACTGAAGGATGCCAATTGGCATTATCAGGCGAAAAATTAAGGAAAAAATGGCGGCTAAAATCAGGTTACTGGTTGGGCCGGAGAGGGCAATTAAGAGTTCGTCGCGACGGGGATTTTTGAGATTGTAGGGATCAATCGGGACGGGCTTACCCCAGCCAAACCGGACAAAGATTATCATTAAAGTACCGATTGGGTCCAGGTGTCTTAGTGGGTTGAGAGATAGGCGCCCTTGGGACCGGGGGGTGGGATCGCCGAGCTTGTCGGCAGTGAATGCATGGGCAAATTCATGGATGGTAATTGCCACCGTCAGGGAGATTAGTGAGATTATTGTTGTAATTATTGTGTTTTCCATATTTAAAAAGTCAGAGACTAATGTTATAGTATACCCCATGAGAAGATGTAGTTTATGCGGAAAAGGAACCGTTATTCTTCGGAACCGATCCCATGCCCAAAACAGAACGCCAAAAGCTTATAAGGCAAATATCCAAAAAGTAACCCTGGATTTGTCCGGAGACAAGGTTTCCGGATATTTTTGTACTAAATGTATCAAAAGATTGAAGAAAGAAGTAAAGCCACAGGTTGTTAAGGAGTAATTGTATAGTAGTCGCTAATTTGGTCCCAAGATGATATTTTTTTCCCTTCGATTTGAACTTGATGGGGAATAAACTGATTATCTTTAATGTTTCCCGAGAAAATTTTCATGGTTAATTTGTTATTGCTATTTGTTGTAACGAAAGTCCAGGCGATTGGCCAGGGTCGGAGTGCACGGACAAAGCGTTCAATTATGGCAGGGTTTTGGGACCAGTCAATCTTGCCACTTTCTTTGGATAATTTGGGGAAATAACTGCGCCTTGAGTGATCCTGAGGGCTAAGATTGCCGGGATTGGTGATATAGGATTTAAGAACTGATTCCAGATTGTCAGCGGCCAATTTAAAGGCTTTGTCGTAAAAAGTTTCGGAGGTCTCGTTTGGGGAGATCGAAAAAGGGATTTGGGCAATTATCGGACCGTGGTCAGGCTTTTCATCTATTTGAAAAAAAGTAACGGCACTTTCGGTTTCACCATTTATGATCTGCCAGGGACCTGGTGTGGCGCCACGATATGCGGGAAGCGGAGAGGGGTGGACGTTGACGACTTTGTATTTGGGAATATCAATCATTTCCTGAGTAAAATAGGGTGGACCATAAGCAACGACTAAAACCAAATCCGGACTCATTTGGCGGTAGTTTTCGATAAATTCTTGATCGAAATCCAGGGGTTGAAGAAGAGGTATTTTGGCTTCTGCCGTAAACAGGGCAACGGGGTTGGGGACGATTTGCTGTTTTCTGCCGGTTGGCTTGTCCGGTTTGGAAACAACAGAAATGACCGAAAAATCATTAATTTTTATTAGGGACTTAAGAATAATAACCGAGTAGACGGATGAACCAAAAAAAATCAGTCGTTGCATTGGTAAATTATAACTTAAATATGAGTAAATTTGATAAAATATACAGTAATGAAGGAACTTAAAATATATCCTAATAAGAGTCTGCGTCAAAAAGTGAGGCCGGTTGAAGAAGTTAGTGGCGGGTTGATTGAGGATATAACGATAATTAGTGATATGTTGACAAAAAGTGAAAATGGGGCGGGTTTGGCTGCAACACAGGTTGGGCTAAGTTCCAGATTGTTTGCAAAGAAAGATCCCAGGACTAACAAGATAAGTGTTTTTATAAACCCAACAATTGAAAAGACTTATGGGAGTAAGGACTATATTGTTTTTATGAATAAAGATGAAGGAAAGGAAGAAAAGAAGGAGAATTTTTTGGAAGGGTGTCTTTCGTTTCCGGGATATTTTGGAACGGTAAAAAGGTACTTGAAGATAGATGCTTCCTGGATGGAAATTGAGGAGGGTTTGTTGGTTGAAAAGAAGAATACATTGGAAGGGTTTGCCGCTGTTGTTTTTCAGCACGAGTCAGACCATTTGGATGGGGTATTGTTTGTGGATCACATTAAGCGCGATGGTGGAAAGTTTTTTAAGGAAGTGGGTGGCAAGTTAGTGGATTGGGATGTAGACGAGGTGGTTAAGGGGAATCTTTGAGCTCGTTTAGCAGTTGTGCTGCTTCTAAATTGTTTGGAGCATATTTTAGAGTCAGTTCCAGATATTGAATAGCTTTGGCGGAATCTTTTTGCTGGTAATAAATATGGGCTAAATTAAAAAGGGCATGGTCGTAATTTGGTTTGAGAATTATGGCTTGTTGATAATAAGTGGTGGCATCGTCATACTGGTCGACGGATTCCAGAAATTTTCCAATTAAATAGTATGTTTTGGCATCAGTGGGGGCTAATTTGGTTACTTTTAGAAGAGATTCAATACTTTCCATAAAATAGTCAGTGTTGGTTGATGAGAGGTAGTAGAAAGTTTGTGCCCGCTCTTTCCAGAAGGAAGTATTGGCCGGAGAGACATGTATTGAATAATCAGAGTGACTTATGGATTTTTCGAGATAATATTGTTTTGTTTGAGGATCAGGGGTGGTGACTACTAATTTGGCGGCCAGGGAGGAAATTTTGCTGTGGTAGAGAGGGTCGTTTTTGTAGTAGATGGACTTTTCAAGACTGTCAAAGGCTGATTGGTAATCGTTTTGCGAATCCAGCGTTTGGGATTGGGCAAAAGTGATGTCGGCAAGATAGGAAAAAAGAACTAGGCGAGTTGTGAGATATAAGAGAATAAAGGGAGTCAGACCAATTAAAGAAAAACGGTTATTTTTATTGGGGGGAAGGGGATCAAGTGTGAATGAGTAGAGGAGGAAAAAAAAGAGGGAAACTATAGTTACAGAAAAACCGGCAAAGTTGGTTACCAGAATGCTAATAAATGCGGCCAGGGCTGGCAGGGCAAACTTGTTTGCTTCGGAAAAAGATTTTTTGGTTAAGTTGACGAGAGTTAAGATGATTAATAGTGAATAGGTGAGCAATCCCAGGGTACCAGTGGTGGAAAGATAGTTTAAATATTCGTTGTGGGCTTTGTTGTATAGAAAATCCCATTCAGAGGTGAGATTGTGTGAAACAGGACGGGTCCAGTAATAGGAGTAGGCAAAAGTTTCAGTACCGGTTCCGAAAAGTGGAAACTGGCGCCACAGGTCGATTGATCCCTGCCACACAATTTTTCTGATGTCTTGTGAGGGAGTGATGTTGAGGGATGTGTCTACCGGCGGGGAGGATTGGGTATCGGAAATTACTAGGTCACGGATGGGATTTTTGACCCAAAAAGATAAAATTACAAAAAGCAAAGCCGGAAAAATTATAGTAGTTTTAAATTGGTGCAGGCGAAGCTGGCGGATAGTATGAATTGAGAAGTAAATTAACAAGGAAATGCCGGCGGCCAGAATTCCGGATTTGGATTTGGTAAATAGGAGGCATAAGTAGAGACTGAAAGTTGTGAGTAAAAAGTATGATCGGTGAACTAATGATTTGGCAGAAAAATATTTGTGGAGAGCAAAGGGTAATAAAATACAAAGATAAGCAGCTAACCAATTTGGTTGGCCTAAAGTGGAAAAAACCCGAGCCTGAACATCCTGAACCCAAAGATGCTTGTCAATGCCAAAGTGTTGCGAGATACCGTAGAGGGCAACGAAGGAACCAGAAAGGAGAAAAGTATTGACAATAGTTTTTTGGAATTTGGTATCAAAGTAGATAACAGCAATTGAATAGAGGGCGGAAAAAGATAGAAGAGAGAGAAGACCGCCATTTAGCCGGGAATAATAACCATAAAGGGAGGTGTGGGGATCGATAGATAGGATGGTGGAGATAGTTTGAGAAAGAAGGAAAAGCAGAAGCGGTAAATGAAGTGTAGTTCTCCGGAACAAGGGAAGCCGATAACCCATTACATTAATAAGATGTAGAGAAAATATCAGGCCGGTAGTTAGGTAGACAAAGTGCATTTTTGGTAGTTCGAAGAGTTCGGAGTTGTGGGAGGACACGATGAAGGGGGTAAAAAAGAACAATATGAGATAGGAGTATTTTATGATTCGGACAATCTTTTCCATGTTATATAGTATACTTGGCTTTTGCTATACTTTTACAGTGGTTAGCTTCTCCAAAAGTAAATCAAAAATAAGTAGTGTTTTGTCTTTATTAAGTTGGGACATTGGAGTTGATTTGGGGAGCAGCAACGTAAAAGTTTATCTTAAGGATAGGGGGGTGGTAATTGATGAGCCTTCGATTGTGGCTAGGCAAAAGAAAAAGAGGTGGACGGGTTTGTCAGCACCTAAAAGAGGTTTTGTGGGTCCTATAGCTTTTGGTTACAAAGCCAAAGAGATGATAAACAGGGAGCCCGGACAAATCGAAGTAGTAAAACCTTTGAAAAACGGAATAATAAACGATATGGAAGCGGCGGAAATGTTGATTACTTATTATATGAAATTGTTGTATGAAATTCCCAGTAAAGGAGTGAAAATATTTAAACCACGAGTATTGGTTGGAGTCCCAAGTTTTATAAGTAATGTTCAGAAGAGGGCAGTAAGATCAATATTTTTGAAGTCGGGAGCAAGAGAAGTGATATTAATTGAGGAGGCGGTTTTGGCGGCAATTGGCTTGGGTTTGGTAACTGACAATTCAAGTGGATTGGTGATAGTGGACGTGGGTGGAGGAAAGACGGAGGTCACGGTAGTGTCGATGGGTGGAATTGTTTTAGGGAAATCTGTTCGGGTGGCGGGTGAGGATTTTGATGAATCAATTCTAAATTATGTAAAGATGAAATATGGTTTATTGATTGGTAAAAACAGTGCAGAAAGAGTAAAGATTGAATTGGCCAATGTGGCCGAAGAATTGGGAGAGAAAGAAAAAAGTGCGGTAATAAGGGGGAGAGACTTGGAAACAGGGTTGCCAAAATCAATTAAGATAAAAGAAAGTGAAATTAGAGAGGCACTAAGCTTGGATGTGGCAAAGATTGTTAGGACGGTGAGTGAGGTGCTGGATGAGACACCACCTGATATGATGGAAGATATATTGAAAAGAGGAATTATTATGGTGGGAGAGGGATCATTGATGCGTGGCCTTGATGAACTTATCGAGAAGAAAACAAGGATTATTACCAGGGTGACTGATGATCCGGGGATGTGTGTTATCCGGGGGTGCGGGGAATTATTGCAAAATAGAATGCTTTTTAATCAGATTAAGTTAGTATCCGGTTTAGGTTAATATGAATCAGGAGACAATGTCTTGGAAATACTGGTTGATTAAGTTGGGTTTAATACTGAGCTTGGGTTTGTTAATGTCGGCAATATTTAGGTTGATGGTGATTCGAGGAGGCTACTATCGAAGTCTAGCTCGGGACAATAAAGTGTATGAAACAGAAATTCCTGCCGGCAGAGGTAAAATTTTGGACAGAAAAGGTAGGGTGGTGGGTCAAAGCGTATACCAATATTTTCGGCTTAACGGTGATGAAAAAGTCTATGAGGAGGGGGGAGATTTTAAGGGATATAAGTTTGAGGGTAAGGATTTGGCCTATGATTTAAAAAGACAATATCCTTATGGCGAATCTATGGCTTTTGTAAGTGGTTATGTAGCCAAAGCTGATGGTGAAGATATTAATTTAGATAATTGCAAAGTTAAGCTAGATCAACATGACAACATCGGGAGGGGAGGAGTAGAGGAGTATTTTGATTGTGAGTTGAGAGGAGAGGACGGGAGACGTCTGATAGAGGTGGATGCTAAGGGGAATTATGTCAGAGAGTTGGGTAGGCAGGAACCTATGGCCGGAGAGGATTTAAACTTAACGGTTGACGCTTTTTGGCAAGATAAGATATTCAAAATGATTCAGGGTAAGAAAGTGGTAGTGATAATGAGTGAACCTGCTACGGGTAAGATTATAGCCATGGTGTCCTCGCCATCTTTTGATCCTAACCATTTTTCGTATATGAGAGACAGTGTGGCAATAAGCAAATACCTTTCCGATCGTGAAAATTTGCCATTGTTAAATAGGGCAATAGCAGCCCGGTATCATCCCGGATCGGTGTTCAAGGTTGTTGTGTCGACTGCCGGGATGGAAGATAAATTGATTGACAGGAATACACTAATTGAGGACACGGGTTCTATTAAAGTGGGTGATTATTCTTATAACAATTGGCTGTGGACTAAGCGAGGTGAGACTGATGGAATGGTTGATGTGGTGAAGGCTCTGCAAAGATCAAATGACATATATTTTTACAGACTGGGAGAAAAGTTGGGTCCTGATTTGATAAAAAAATGGGCACTGAGTTTTGGCTATGGAGAGAAGACCGGGGTAGAGTTAATCGGCGAGTTACCCGGTATAGTCCCTGATGATGAATGGAAGAGACAGGTAAAAGGGGAGAGGTGGTACCTTGGTAATTCTTACCATTTGGCTATAGGCCAGGGAGATTTAGATGTGACGCCGTTACAAGTGAATTTGATGACAAATGTAATTGCAAACAATGGAGTAAGGTGTGACCTGACTTTAAATAAAGACAAAGAGAAAAATTGTGTTGATTTGAAAATTAGCAGGGATACTCGGGAAGCAGTATCTGAGGGAATGACAAGGGCTTGCGTAGAAGGGGGGACAGCGTGGCCGCTTTTTAATTTTAAAACGCCGATTGCCTGTAAGACGGGGACAGCAGAGGTGGGAGACGGAAGCAAGGATTCTCATGCCTGGTTGACTGCATATGCTCCGATTGATAATCCGGAAATTTCAATTACGGTAATGGTCGAAAGAGGTGGCGAAGGGTCGGATGTAGCAGCGCCAATTGTAGGGGATATTCTGAAGGAGTGGTTTGAAGAGACTGATACTATAGTACCCCGTTATGATGAAAACGGTAAGGTTATATATAGTATTGAAAAAGAGAATGAGTAATTGGATATATGCTGATGATGAAGATTATCCGAAGTTGTTAAAACAGATTCCTGATAGCCTGAAAGGTTTGTATTGCTTAGGAAACAGTAGTTTGTTGATTTTTCCGAAATTGGTGGCTGTAGTTGGCAGCAGAAAAATGAGCAGTTACGGGAAAAAAGTAGTTGGAATGCTAGTACCCGAATTGGTAAAAAGAGAGGTGGTTGTGGTGTCGGGGATGGCACTTGGAGTGGATGCGGAGGTGCACAGGGTGTGCCTGGAGTGTGGTGGAAAGACAATTGCCGTGTTGGCAAGCGGGGTGGATGTGGTTAGTCCGAAGAGTAATGGGGATATATATGAAAGTATTTTGAAAAAAGACGGTTTAATAATTTCCGAATATTCGGATGGTAGACAGGCGAGTCGGGTAAAATTTTTGGAGAGGAACAGGATTGTGGCCGGTTTGTGTTCAATAGTAATTATTGTTGAAGGCGGAAAGCGGAGTGGGACTTTGGTAACTGCCAGATTGGCTTTAGACTATGGAAGGGAAGTATGGGCTGTTCCCGGAAGGATTGACGATGAGAATAGTTGGACACCGAATTATTTGATAAATAATGGGGCTGTACCGGTTTTCGATATTGATGATATGATAAGCCAGATATGAAAATTAAAGAGATATTACAAAGGCAGGCACAAATCAGACAAGTTAGTCAGGTAATTGGGAGTTCGGAAAATAGAGTAGTATTGGTGGCAGGATCAAAAGAGGGAGGTGAAATTTTTAGATTTAATGATCCTCATTGGAGATCTGGACGAATCCAGGCATTTATGGAAGCTTATCCAAAAGGTAGCAGAATTAGTCTTTATGTTTACGACAAGGAAGGACAGGAATTAACCGGTATGGAATTTTGTCGATAGACTTTGGAGCTTGACAGGGGTGTTAAGATAATAGGACAATGGCAGATATGCAAAAAAAATTATTAGTAGTGGAGTCTCCGACTAAGGCCAGGACGATAGGAAAGTATTTGGGCAAGGATTATCAAGTTTTGGCAACGGTGGGTCATATAAGGGATTTACCTTCCAGTAAAATGGGAGTGAATCTGGAAAATTTTGATGTTGATTATGTAGTTAGTCCGGATAAGAAAAAGGTTGTTTCGGAGTTAATGTCGGCTGCAAATGGGGCAAAATCCATATATATTGCAACAGACCCTGATCGCGAAGGTGAGGCAATTGCCTGGCATGTGAAATGGTTGATCGAGAATTTTGATAAGAAAAAAAAGAAAAATGAAGCGGATATTCACCGTGTTAGTTTTCATGAAATTACCAAGCAGGCAGTTGAGGAGGCGATAAAAGAGCCTAGAGATGTAGATAATTTTTTGGTTGATGCCCAGCAGGGGAGAAGGGTATTGGATCGGGTGGTGGGGTATAGTTTGTCGCCAGTATTGTGGAAGAAGGTGCGCAGGGGTTTGTCTGCGGGTAGGGTTCAGTCAGTTGCGGTTAGGTTGATAGTGGAGAGGGAGCGGGAAATTGAAAAATTTTTAAGGGAAGAATATTTCAAGATATGGGCGGACTTAAAAAAAGGTAAGGAATTGTTTAGAGCAGATTTGGTGAAAGTGGAAGGAAAAAATATTAATAAAAATGAAAAGATTAAGTTGTTTGATGGCGAATACTCTTTTGGTAAAACCATTTTTAGTGACCAGAGGACTGTTGATGATTTTGTAAATTCTTTGGGCAAAGAATTTAGGGTCGAAAAAGTAGTTGGGCGGGAAGTAGGGCGATCACCCCTACCGGCATTTACAACATCGAAATTACAACAGATGGCTGCCAGAAGATTTGGCTGGTCCGGTAAGCAGACAATGAGTGTAGCCCAGAGGCTTTACGAAAGAGGACTTATAACTTACCATCGGACAGATTCAGTCTATTTATCGGGAAAAGCGATTGAGGATTTCCGTAAGTTTATCGAAAAGGAATACGGAAAGGAATATTTATCACCCAAGGTTAGGGTTTATAAAAACACGGCAAAAAATGCTCAGGAAGCTCATGAGGCAATCAGGCCAACCAGTGCAAGCTTAAAGACATTGCCGGAAGGTGATGGCCGAGAGAGGAGATTGTATGAAACAATCTGGAGGAGGGCGGTGGCTACTCAGGCAGCGGCGGCCAGAATGGAAAATACGACAATTACACTATCAAACGGAACAGGGTTGTTCCAATCGAAGGGAGTAAGAATGTTGTTTGATGGTTATATGAGAATCTCAGGAGATAAACATGAGGACCAAATACTACCAGAATTGAAAGAAGGCGAATTGGTGGATAAAAAGAAAATCACTTACGACAAAACAGAGACAAATCCACCGCCAAGGTACACTGATGCTAGCTTGGTAGCTTCATTGGAAAGACAGGGGATCGGACGGCCGAGTACTTATGCCCCAATTATTTCAACTATTCAACAAAGGCAATATGTAGAAAAAGACGAGGGTAAGTTTAAGCCGACGACATTGGGGATGGCGACAAATGATTTTTTGGTAAAAAATTTTGAGGACATACTTTCTTTGCCATTTACTGCCGGAATGGAGGAAAACTTAGATGAAGTTTCGCTGGGAAAGCTGGATTGGAAAAAAATGGTAAAAGTGTTTTGGAAAGGATTTGAAAAGGAAGTTAAATCGGCTGAAAAGAATGCCGAGAGAGTAAAAGTGGAGACGGAAAAATTAGGAGAGAAGTGTCCGGAATGCAAAGAAGGAGATTTGGTAATCAGGGTGGGCAGGTTTGGTAAATTTATATCCTGTTCGAGATTTCCGGATTGTAAATATACGGCGCAATTTAAGGAATCGGCCGGATTTAAGTGTCCTGAGTGTGGTGCAGAGGGGGTAATAAAGCGGACCAAAACAGGCAGAAAATTTTTTGGTTGCAGTAATTATCCCAAGTGTAAGTGGGCCGGATGGAAGAAGCCTTAACGTTTTCTTGTAAGCAGGCAGGCGTCTGTGCCGATAATTTCTGAGCAATCTTCTTGGTTATAAAAGCTACATCTTCTACAGGCAGAAATTGCAGTTAGCTCATCGGTGGAGGTAACTTGATTTCTGTCTCCAATTTTTCTGATTGTTACAAAGCTGAAAGTAGAGCCGAATACTTCTTTTAGGTGGGAAGTAGACGTAGGTTGTTCTTGATAAGTTGAGCTCATAATAAATTTAATTTGTAATTAGCAAAATAATAGGACGTAATTACTTGAGATGTAAGGAATGTATTTAAGAATTCTTTTTGAGTATAATGAAAAGTTGGAGGCGGATTTATTCGATGGAAGTACGGTGGTTTTCTATTGTGGTGGGAGGTTTGGGTTTTTCTATTTGTTGAGGTTTTTGAATGGGTTTGGGGTTTGTTTGGATATTGTCTTTTCTTTTGCCCCAACGCTGGCGTGAAGTTTGGATGAGTTTCTCACGGGCTTGATTTTTGCAGGATAGAGGCGGAAGAGTGAGGGCGTAAAATGGATTGGTAGTCTCCGAGTCAATGCTTAATTTATTTATTACTTGATAGCGGCCGATTTTGACCAAATCCTCTGGTGGGAATTGAGAACCGAATTCTTTGCTCAAGATAAAGGCATCCTGATTGCCGACTACAAAGGAAACCATGGAGCCGACATTGCCAAAGATGGCATCCTGAATGGGGCGTTCGATTTGGGCCATGTATTGATTGGCGACGATTAAATTAAGTTTAAATTTGCGAGCTTCAGAAAGAATTTTGATAAACGAAGTGGTGGCAAAGTTTTGAAATTCATCAACATAAAGGTAAAAATCAGAGCGGGCTTCAGCATCCTGAAATACGCGATTCATGGCGGATAGTTGGATCTGGGTAATCAACATGGCTCCAAGCAGAGCGGAGTTGTCTTCACCGAGTTTTCCGGTAGAAAGATCGGCAATCAGGATTTTTTTCTCATCCATAATTTGCTGGATGTTAATTTTGGATTTCGAGTGATTAATGGTATTTCGGATATTGCTGGAAGCGATAAATTGGCCGACTTTGTTTAAAATGGGGGCGATGGCTTCGTTTTGAAATTTGGGGTCCATGCGGTTGAATTCGTTGATCCAAAAGTTTTTGAGAGTTTGGTTTTGAAGTTTACCAATAACTTTATCTCGGAAATTTCTGTTAGTTAAAATTTCAACGATATCAACTAGAGTAGAGTCAGGAGTGTTGACTAATGTCAAAACGGCGTTTCTTAGAATATGTTCAAGTCGGGGACCCCAGGATACTTCTCCGTATATTTTTTTGAAAATGGAGATGACGCCGGATGCTACCAGCTCTTTTTGAGACTCACTTTGAGCTTCAAGAACGTTTAGCGGATAGACATATTCAGGATCGGCAGGATTAAAATAACAACAGTCATTGATGCGGTGGGAGGGGATGTAATCAAGAATATTGTTGCACAAATCGCCGTGAGGGTCGATAACTGCAACACCACGGCCTTTTCTAATGTCGTCAATAGCCATGTTGGAAATAAGAGTGGTTTTACCGGTACCTGATTTACCAATTATATACATATGGCGACGGCGGTCTTCGCCCTGTTTGATACCAAAGATGGAATCTTTGTTTCTGAATTCGGTTTTGGCGTAGAAGGTGATTTCTTTCTTTTGTTCCTCGGTGGTTTCATCGGCGACGGGTAAGTTTTCGGGAGGATCTGAGAAAAGATTTTTGCCCCAAGCTATATTTGGCAGTTTAGTTAGTTTGTTGGGGAAGTGCCATAGGGCTGAGACTTCTTCGGTGTTTAGGATTTGGGTTTTGAGTTTGGTGGTAATTTTGCGGTTTACGATGGAGTCGGGTAGTTTGCTTTTGGAAAAAAGGCCCGGGGTAAAGGTTTTGATAGAATTGCCGCGAGGGGAGGTGAATGCACCAAAGGATGAAGACACTGAAGCTATAAGACCGGGGTTGTTTGAGGCAAGATTTATTTGAGATAGGATTCCGGGAAATTGAATTTTTTGTTCGAATATGGAGCGGTCAGGGTGGGCCTGACGGAAACCCTTTTCCTTGTCAACAACGATGCCATTTTGGATAATGTCCATAATTGAACTCTGCCAGTTTTTTGAAGCCGGTCCCAGTATTAGTTGGTAGACAAAAAAATCAGAAGTGCTATTGGATCGGGAAAGGGGGGCCAAAACGGAGACGAGAGGATCGGTATCGCGGAAATCGCGGGCTGTTTTTAGTGGATAATTGTGGGATTTGGTAATGCCAAGTTGGGAAAAGATTAAACTTTTTTGCTTTTCAGGGTCGAAAAAATAATCTTTGGTATCCCGGGTGATAGCGGTAGGGTATTGAGCCAGGATTTGAGAACGGACGTATTCCATTGAATCGGTGGGGGCAGCTACATAAAAATGGATTTGGCCATCATTTAGGACTATTTCCAGTGAGGCAATGGTTTTTCTTTTGCCGCTAAATAGGCTGAAGAGGGAAGTAGCACTCGATTGGGAAAAATTACTGAGTAAAGAGGACATGGCTTCGAGAGTAAATTCATTGTCCTGAGGCAGGCGGATTTCCAGTATCGATAGGTTATTTTTGATCGGATCGGCCATGTGTATATTTTACATTATTTAAATTTAAGTAGAAGAATTAGCTTAGGGAAACTAGCAAGCATTTACATGTTGCAAATTTATACATACTGGTGTAATATCGCATATGGAACTGGTAAGACTTATAGTCTGGGGTTTTCGGTGTAAGTGTTTCAGAAATGAAAAGGACTTTTTGCGGCTAGAATTGAGTAATAATCCTATAAAACAATCACTTGATAATTATTTATTTAGTGATAAAATAAGCCCATAATATTTTGAAGGATATCAAAAGATATCAGCATCTTTTTTAGGCCTTCAAAAAGCACTTTAACAACCCGGAAGAAAAGAGTTGAGGTAGGGCCTGAAGAGCTCCGACAAATCGGAGTTGTTCGGGTTCTATCTCAAAGACGAGAAGAGAACGATCGCGTGTTCGCAATCCTTCACCCCCAAGGAGGCAACCGATGAATGATGATCCGCCAGGCACATTTCTCTCCCTTCAGCATCGCAAAACCATTCAGTAAGGAGGTTTCCATTTAATGGAAAAACAGAAACAGCCACGTGACAAGAGAACGTCACGTAGGTCCGTGAGGAGGAGAAAGAAGTGAGAACACCAAAGCCGTCGGGACGGAAGGAATCGACATCAGTATGTCCTAGATGTCATTCTCCCAGGTTGGGTGGTCGGTGCACGCGGTGCAACTATCCTGGCCTGGACACCAGGACCCTGAAGGTCAGTAAGTAGTACGCAGGGACAGGGGGCCAAAAACAGCGCCGTTTGCGGCTCCCTGATTCCAAATGGTGTGGAAAGTGTTCGTTTTTTTTCGTGTTTTCGCGCATCATTTCTTTTCTTTTTTCTTCCGGGTTTTTTATTAAAAAGTGGTCTTAATTTGATTTAAGGTTAATTTTTAATAAAATAATAGTTTCTAGAGTAAAGGGCATATAGCTTGCCTGATTTACTTGACGAAACGAGTACTTTGACAACCCGGGAGATTAGGGTCACAAGAGACTATTGAATAATAGTTTGTTGTGACCCTAATTCAAAGGAGAACAAGAGTGCCTATGATTGCCACTGACTTTCTATTCACACCGATCATCTGAATTTTATTTCGATCCTTAACCCCCAAGGAGACTTCTGCATGTGTGTCAAGGCTTCAGATTGTGCCGAGTGCTACTACGCCGCCGTCGGTTGTTGTTTCCAAACAGAGGAGTCCCGGCAGAAATGTCGCGGACCAAAAGTCAGGACGTTGTCTGGTTGTATTGAAACCAGATACGTTGATCCGTCTACTGGTATTGTCCCTTCAGTTCAGGAAGTGATGTCCGATGACTACCATGACGTGATCAGCGGCAGCTGAACACAAACGGGGGCGCTGGGAGCAGCAGCAAACAGCGCCTCCGTACCAGGAAGGCAGATTTCGTTTTTTTGTTCGTTTCGTCCATTTCTTTCTTTTCTTTTTCTTTCCTCCCGGGTTGTTTTATATATAGTATCTATTGCTAGTTTTTAAAAATTAAATAAAATTAAAAAGTAATATGACATTTGGGTCAGGAGAGAGGCCAAAGGGTTTACAGCCTGATGGAACATATCCAGGTGGAAACAGGAAAACGCTGGTCAGGGTTGATGGCGTTGGAAAGCTTTTGACGGGTAGCGAAATAGCAAATTTGCAGAGTACGGGATATCAGATTGAAATCATACCCAGACTTATCCGGCAAGGTTCTCCACACAATGGACGAGGATCGAGAGATTGATGTGATATAATTTCGAAGCTAAGTTATTCATTTATTTTGGGCGTGAGTCCTGGGTTTTTACCCCGCCTATTTATTATTAATAAGGACAAACATTATGGAAAAGAAGAAAACAATCAGTAAAACCGTCAACCGAACCGGTAAAAGTTTGGTAAAAAAAGCTTTGGTAGTTAATTCAAGAAAGCAATCGAAAGTCAGCAGTGAACAGGTAAAGAAACTCAATGAGGAAGTGAAAGCTAAGAAAGAAAGAGCGGTAAAAGAAGTTAATAAGCAAGTTGTTGGGGTAAAATCCAAAAGCACTGACGAGACACGAAAACCGGATAAGAAATATGAATTGACCGTGGATATGAAGGATATGCTGAAAGCCGGGTCGCATTTGGGCCACAAGGTATCCAAGACTCATCCGAAAGCAAGGGACTATATATATACTTCAAAAGACGGAATAGAAATTCTGGATTTGACTAATTCAATCAAAGAATTCGAGAAAGCCTGCAATTTTATTTATAACGCCAGAAGAAACGGTAAAGAGATTTTGATGGTAGGAACCAAGAGACAGGCCAGGGAAGTAGTAAAGAGGGTGGCTACGGATGCCGGAGTGGCTTATGTAACTGAGCGGTGGCTTGGCGGGACAGTTACCAACTGGGAGGAAATCAGAAAAAATATTAAGAGATTAAAAGAACTTCGTTCGGGAATTGAGAATGGGTCATTTACCGAGTTGACTAAAAAAGAATTGTCGGACATGAATAAGGAAATTAACCGATTGGAGAGAAATGTCGGCGGATTGACCAGTTTAAACAAGATTTTTGATGTGTTGTTTGTTGTTGATGCCGGATTTGAGAGAACGGCAGTTAGAGAAGCGATTTTGAGAAGGATACCAGTGGTGGCTATGATAGATACTGATAGTAATCCGGACAAAGTTGATTATCCGATTCCAGCAAATGACGACAGCGTTAAGAGCGTTAATATGGTGGTGGAGGAAATCGGTAAGGCGATTAAATCAGCCGGAGTTTAAAAATTTTTTGAAAATATATGGACCAAAAACAAATTATTCAATTAGTTAAAAAATTAAGAGAAGAGACCGGGATTGGGATCATGGAAATTAAGATGGCACTTGAAGAGGCTAATGGCGATGAAGCAAGAGCAAAAGAAATACTAAAAGAGAGAGGTATCAAAAAGGCGGAAAGCAAGAAAGAAAGGGAAACCAGGCAGGGGAGAGTGGCCACATATACTCATTCTACGGGCAAGGTTGGTGTAATGCTTGAGCTACTTTGTGAGACGGATTTCGTGGCTAAAAATGAGGAATTTTTGGCTTTAAGCCGGGATTTAGCTTTGCAGATAGCGGCCATGAGTCCAGAGTCGGTAGAAGAACTGCTGGAACAGGAATTTATAAAAGATCCGTCCTTGAAAGTAGCTGGTCTAGTGCAAACTTTGATTGCAAAGTTTGGTGAAAATATCAAAATTGGAAGGATGGCTAGGTTTGAAATTTAGTTAAAATTGAGTTTGACAAAGCCCGCTTTATGGCGGGCTTTTTTGTTATACTAGGCTATATGCTAAACACACAGGAAGTGAAAGCCCGGATGGACAAGATTGTGGAAATATTTGTGGAAGATATTGGATCTTTGCGGACCGGTAGAGCAACACCAGGCTTGATTGAAAACATAGTTGTCACGGTCTACGGCGGACAAAAAATGAGGCTTTTGGAGTTGGGAACGACTTCAGTTCCTGATGTCAGGACTTTGACATTTCAGCCTTGGGATGTGTCGGCTATTCGGGAGATTAGCAACGGAATTGCTGCTGCTAATATCGGGATGAATCCGGTAGTTGATGGGCAGATAATCAGGATATCCTTGCCGATGATGACTACCGACCAGAGAAATGATTATATTAAATTATTGGGCCGTAAGCTTGAGGGAGCGAGAGGGATGATAAGGGACGTGCGGGGAGACATGAGAAAAGATTTGCAGGATGCAAAGCAGGAGAAAACAATTTCCGAGGATGAATACAAAAGAGATGAGACAGAGTTGCAAAAAATTACAGACGAGTATATGTTAAAACTTGAGAATTTAGCCGGCAAGAAAGAAGAGGAAATCAGAGGATAAATAAATGAATTTAATTATATTTATAGCCGCACTATCGATATTGGTATTGGTCCATGAATTTGGGCATTATTTTGCAGCCATTAAAACAAGGGTTAAGGTTGAGGAATTTGGGTTGGGA
>CAZFAI010000002.1:0-39866 GCA_964516555.1 uncultured Gammaproteobacteria bacterium | reverse complement strand
GAAAAATAAAAACTCAGTTCAACAACCAAACACCAACTGTCAGATAAGCAGCAAAACTTACCCACATCAGGTAGGGAACCATTAGCCAGGCGGCTTCCCGTCTGATCTTACTAAATTCGATAATATTCCACAAAATTACTACCCACAAAAGTAGTATTTCCAAAACTGCTAAAAATACCAGCTGGAATTGAAAAAACAATATTGACCATAAAAAATTCAAAAAGATCTGGAGCCCAAAAATACCAAATGCTCGCTTCTTAATTTTGGCATCAACATCACTCATCCAAATCAGATACAGCGCCAGGCCAATTAAAATATAAAGAGTGGTCCACGCCGGACCAAACACCCAATTTGGAGGCGTCAACAATGGCTTATTTAATCCTACATACCAACTGGTAATATTTGGCAAAGTGAACAACGACCCCAAGCTGCCAATAACCAAGGGAATGGCCAAAGAAATAAGCAATCTAACATAATTTATTTTTCTCATCTTAATTCATTATATACAAAAGTTTGTTATCCTAAAAAATGACCAAAAAGATAATCATCCCAATTCTTATTTTTTCTGCCTTCATGCTTTCATCTTGCGGCAGGGGACAACCAACAACTATCGACCTTCCTGACACTCCGATTGAGTTGGAAAATCCTGGAGAAATTGATCTTAGCAGTCCTTCCTACAACCTTGAGTTAAACGAAAATCTCAAAACCACACCCGATACAGAAAATGTATGTCCCGATTCCGAATGGGTAAACTGTATGCCCGGACCTGATGTAGGAGCCCGACCCAACTGTGAACCCGAATTTCTTGAATGGGCTAAAGACAACTGCCCCAACTTTCAAGGTGCCGCCTACTAAGCAATCTCTAAATTGCTAAAATTAATTGTGGCCGATACATCATCAATCAAAGACCAACTTGATCTTTTCAGACAAACCCTTGAAGGTCGCAGAAAATATGTCAAAAACGAATTTCAGGCATACGGGCTGGAACTGGCCAAAGAATTGGGTGACTGGAAAAATCGCTCTCTTTACATCCGTCTGGCCAAGCAAACCGACAGAAACGTTCTGGAAAAAGCTCGCCTTTTTGTAAAGGATCAAACCAGCGGCACAATAAAAACCCCGTATAAACTCTTTATGTGGAAACTCAGACAAATAAAGCTTGAAAAAAATACTAAACAAGGGTATAATCCTCTGCCGTGAAAAAAATATTCAAGTCAAAAAATTTTCCATTGATTTTTATAAGTCTTGTTGTCTTAATTGGCTTTTTGTTCTACCTTTTCCAGAAAAATTCTAATAGTACTGACATTCCCACCTTTGACCCAAAAAAAGACAAAGTTGTTTCCCCGATAGTTATGGACCTGGATGAAAATATAACATTGGCTGGTAAAATCGACGCCCAATCAAAAGCAGAAGTCCGCTTTCAAACATCAGGCCGCTTAGCATGGGTCGGTGTAAAGACCGGCGATCCGGTTCAAAAATGGCAAGCTCTTGCCTCGCTTGATAAAACCGAGCTAAAAAAATCTCTAGAAAAACAATTCAATGATTACAAAAACCAACTAGATACCTTTCAGGACGTCCAGGACACCTACAAAACCGAAAAAGAAAATCTCACACTAACCGACGAAATGCAGCGCATTCTCAACCGGTCCCAAAACAGCCTTGGTAATGCAGTTATCGCCTATGAGCTTGCTGACTTAAGCGTTAAATACGCCACTATCTGGTCTCCGATAAACGGCATCGTTGTTGGTGTTGACCAACCTAATCCTGGTATCAACATTACCCCCACCACGGCTTCATTCACTATTATTGACCCCAACTCACTTTATTTTAAATCCGAAATTGACGAAGAAGATGTTGATCGAATTTTTGTCGGCCAAAAAACAAAAATTACAATCGACACCTTCCCCGACAAAGTTTTCGAATCAGAGATCTCTTATATTAGTTTTTCACCCGTTATCGGTCAGGCATCTACAGTCTACGAAGTCCGCTTCCCACTTTCTGTCGACAACCAAGACTTAAAATATCGCTTGGACATGAACGGCGACGCTTCAATCTTAATTTCTCAAGCACCTCAAGCGTTAGTTCTACCGCTTGAAGCAGTTAATCAAGACGCCGAAGGCAAATACTATCTCTATATCATAAATTCTCAAAATCAAGTTGAAAAAAGAGATATTTCTACCGATATTGAAACCGACGACTATGTTCAAATTATCTCCGGAGTAAGTGAAAATGAAAAAATCCTCATCAAGCAATAAGTCTTCCAGAACAATTTTGGAGCTTAAGAACATTGTGAAAACCTATGTTTCCGGAAACACGACCTTTAATGCCCTGGATGGAGTTGATGTTCAAATCAAAGAAGGTGAGTTCGTATCAATCACAGGGCCATCCGGTTCGGGAAAATCTACCCTCATGCATATTATTGGACTTCTCGATGTTCCTACTTCCGGACAAGTAGTTCTTGAAGGTCGGAACATATCCAAACTTAAGGAGCACCAATTAGCCCAAATCAGAAATATCACCCTGGGTTTTGTCTTCCAACAATTTAATCTTCTGCCCAAAACTTCAGCACTCGAAAACGTGTCCCTACCGCTTTTATACTCCAATGTACCCAAAAGTCTGCACCATCAATTAGCAGTTGAAATGTTGGAAAAGGTGGGACTGAAGAATAAGCTTAAAAATACTCCGGCGCAACTTTCTGGTGGCCAACAGCAACGTGTCGCCATTGCCCGCGCGCTTATCAATAATCCAAAAATAATTTTGGCAGACGAACCTACCGGAAATCTCGATTCCGCTTCCGGCAAAGATATCATGGATTTTTTCCATTATCTACACCAAAAGGAAGGCCGAACCATAGTCTTAGTCACCCACGACATGGAACTGGCCAATCAAGCCAAAAGAAAAATAATTATTCGGGATGGCAAAATTTATTCAAAGTAAGTATGAAAATAAAACCCTCTCTCTCTGACCTACTCAACTCATCATTCCGTTCTATTTTAAAAAATAAAGGCAGAACACTGCTAACCTCCTTGGGCATAATTATCGGCGTAACTTCCGTTATTCTGCTAACGTCAATCGGTAATGGGTTAAAAAGTTATGTTTCTGATCAATTCGAAAGTTTAGGGGCTAATACTATTTTTGTTTCTCCGGGAAGAGTATTTAATGAAGGAGGAGGCTTCAACCAAGGTGCAGAGCAATTTTTGACTCTCTCATTTGATAAAAAAGACATTTCAACTCTCTCCCGTAATTTTAGATCCGACACCATCATCCCGCTTACCCAAACCACTACCGAAGTCAAAGCTTTAAAAAAAAGCCTTCGGTCTATTAGTATCATCGGTACCACCGAAAAATACGGCGAAAACAGTAATGCCACCCCAAATCAGGATAATGGCCGCTGGTTTACTGCCGAAGAAAACACCAAAGGCAGTAAGATCGCAATTTTAGGTTCAAATATTTCTGAGGATCTATTTGGCAACATAAATCCATTAGGGCGAAAAATAATTTTAAAAGGCAAAACACTAAGAGTCATCGGTATTGCTAATCAGCAGGGAAGTAGTTTTGGCGGTCCGCCGGTTGACGATTATATTTACGTTCCGCTTGATATCGTTCACTCCCTTTCAGGTAACGAAAATATTAATAGCATTCAAATTAAAACCGGTTCCAAAGACGAAATACCTCAGCGTAAATTAGAAGTTGAAAAAGTTCTTTTGGATCGCTACGAAAAAGACACCTTTACCGTTTTCGATTCTTCTCAGCTTCTTTCTTCAATAAACAGTATTATTGGAACCCTGACTGTCGCTCTTACCGGTATTGCCGCCATTTCACTTATAGTTGGTGGTATTGGCATTATGAATATTATGCTTGTCACCGTTTCGGAAAGAACTCGTGAAATCGGCTTGCGGAAAGCCATCGGCGCTTATCCTAGGGCTATTTTAATTCAGTTTCTTATAGAAGCCACAATTTTATCCGGAATAGGCGGTGCCGTTGGAATTTTTCTTGGGTTTTTAGGTAGTGCTGCTATCAACAACTTTTTTCCGGCTAAAGTTACTCTCCAATCAGTAATCTTGGCATTTGGTGTCTCAGCCATCGTAGGTATAGTTTTTGGGGTTGCTCCTGCCCGCAAGGCCAGTAAATTATCCCCAATAGAAGCACTTCGATATGAGTAATCTCATTTGTTATCATAGTTCTAGTGAAACAAGAAATTAAACTGCACCTGTTTCCTATTGTCGGAGTATTTTTTTTCATCAGCCTTTTTTGGTTGCTAGGAAAAATACCGGTTTTCGACTTTGTATATTTATTTTTTGGCCTAGCTTGGGGTTCAATTTTTCTTGAAATTGATCATCTCGTGTACTGGCTATACTTAAAACCTAACACCGAAGAAGGCCGTTTAGCCCAAGCCATTATCAGAAACAAAGACTATAAATCACTCATAGAACTATATTCGAAAACCCGTAACACCCACAATAACTTGATATTTCATCATTACTTTTTCCAAATAGTTTTACTACTAATATCGATATTTGTTTTTACTTCTACCTCGGGCATATTTACTAAAAGTTTTGTTCTAAGTTTAAATATTCATCTTCTTATTGAAGAAATTATTGATTATAGTCGAGACAAAAAATCACTTCAAAATTGGCTCTTTGCCCGGGAGAAAAAACAACTTTCAATCGATTATCTCAAACAATACATCCTCATTTTTCTCTTGGCTACTTGCCTGTTTGTCTATTTACTGGCAAGATCTAATCTATGACCCAACTATCCGAACATCTTATAGAACAAGCCAAAACTCATCTATCTCCCCAACAAGAATCACTCATAAGTGATCTTCAAACCATCCGGAATTGCCTCAGACAAAACCATATCTCCGACTATTCATTTCTTGTCGCACCTATCGCCAAAGCCTATGAAGGTTATCTAAAAGATTTCTTTTTGAAAATTGGCATTATCGACAAATTTAACTACAAAAGCGATCGCTTTAGGGTAGGGAAGACGCTAAATCCTTCTCTTCGCTACAAACGTTTTTCAATTTTTCAAAAATTAACAGACTTACACGAAAACGGTGAAGAACTAGCTGAAAAACTTTGGGATGCCTGGAAATTCGGACGAAATGAAATTCTTCATTACTTCCCACACAACCTAAAGAAGCTTAGTCAATCCGAAGCCGAAGATAGAATTGCACTTATTCTCAACGCCATTATTAAGTCAGGTCAATTTATCAATGAAAACCAATCGACCTATGCTAAGATGCTATAATGACTTGTTAGCCTAAAAAATATGCCAAAAAAAATTATAAAAATCAATAAAAATACCTGTATCGGATGTAATACCTGTCCTTTAATGGACTCCGAAACGTTTGCGATGGACCCCGAAACTTATAAAGCCAAGGTTATAAAACAACCAGAAGCAATTTCCGACATCACCCAAACTACCATTGATTCTTGCCCGGTAGCAGCAATTACTATCGAAGAAGAATAATTATTAAAATTTAAAAATCATGAAAATCCAAAAATATCTCAAAGTACCAACTCCTGCAGCCATATTATTTATTGTTTTGTTTTTCGCTACCTCTTTTTATTCAGGAGTAGCATTTACCAAGTCAAGATCACAAGGCGAAGTTTTGAGCGCCAAGAGCGTCTTTGCTGTTGAAAAATCAAATAATCCTGAAATGGAATTTTATGTCATGAGTTTCTGTCCTTATGGTAATCAGATTGAAGATGTTATACGGCCTGTCGCCGAACTGATGAGAGACAAAGCCACCATCCGACCTCGCTATATATTTGACAAGATTGAGGGAGGTCTGGCTGAATACTGCGGACCTAATCGAATTGGAGACCCCAGTATGTGTTCAACCTATGTCCAAAACGGATATTTTCAGGACGAGGCCACTTGTAAAAAAACTATTGCCGACAACAAAAAACAATGTATGGATGAAAACGCCTATATCAAAGGTGAAAATGCTTATTACTCATCTCTTCATGGTCGGGTTGAAGCCAATCAAAACGTTCGCGAAATCTGTGCTTTTAACTTAGCCCAGGATAAAACTACTTGGTGGAATTTCATTGCCAACGTCAACCAAAACTGTGACTCCATCAATGCTGATACCTGCTGGCAGGATCAGGCTCAAAAAGCCGGTCTTGACACCAATGAAATTACCAAATGCTTTAACGAGCAGGCTATTTCTTTAATTGAAAAAGAAGTGGCCGACTCTACCACCAAACAAATCAGCGCTTCTCCGACAGTCCTGGTCAACGGTGTTATCTTCCCACCTCAGGAAGCTTATACCCAAGATGGTACCGGAAATTTAAAAGTAGGCAAAAAGGTTATTGAGCAAAGCCAATTCAGGGCACCAAACACTCTTAAAGAAGCTATTTGTTCTGCATTCAATAAATCTCCCAAAGAATGCAATACTACCCTGGAATCAACCCCCGATAATCAGGCAGCTCTTTCCGCCGGTGGCTGCAACTAAACTAATATAGTTTTGATATTTAAAGCCAGCCTCTGTTAGGCTGGCTTTTTTGTTAAAATTCAATCATGCCAAAAAAATTAAATTCGCATCAAATTAGAAAAAGTGATCCGAAAAAAGCAAAAGAGATACAAAAACAAATAGAACGTCACCCCCTTGTTTTAGTTCTAGATAATGTCCTAGATACATACAATATCGGAACGTTTTTCCGTCTTGCCGATGCTCTTGCTTTAAAAAAAATCTATCTTTGTGGTCAGGTAGTCACCCCTCCCAACATCAAAATTCACCGATCATCGGTCGGTACGTGGAAATGGATTCCCTGGGAACATTGTCCTTCAACCGTTAACTGCCTTAAAAAACTCAAAAAAGACGGCTACCAGATTGTTGCCATTGAACAAACAAACAATAGCAAATCGTATCTCGAATCAAATTATAAATTTCCTGTAGCCTTAGTCCTGGGAAGTGAGTCGCAAGGTATCTCATCTGAAGTTTTAAAACTTGCCCATCAGACAGTAGAGCTTCCCATGTTTGGAATCAACAAATCCCTCAACGTCTTGGTAGCCGCCTCGGTCATTTCTTATCACATCTTAACTAAAAGTAGGTAATCGCACAAACAATATCATTCTGTACTATTTTATCCTTATAATTACTTTTTACTATGACTATGGGATATTAGCAATTATCATATATTTATCGGTAAAATAGGCAATATAATTTATAATGTTTTTGTCTTTACACGATGTTATATTTATCCTATCTTTAGGTTATATTTGCTTATTGTAAAGCTAACTTAGCTCTGTTAGAATATTTTTGTATTAAAAAATCGCAAAAACATCATTGTTATGGCAAATAAAAATCAAGGATACACCAGCGAACAAATTGTAGTCTTAGAAGGTCTCGAACCGGTCAGAAAACGTCCAGCCATGTATATCGGTTCTACCGATACCAGGGGACTCCACCACTGTTTAACTGAAATAGTTGATAATTCTATCGATGAAGCCCTAGCGGGTTATGCCAAAAACATTTGGATAGTTGTCCATCCCGACAACTCAGTTACTGTTGCCGACGACGGTAGGGGAATCCCTATCGATATTATGCCCAAATACAATAAACCTGCACTCGAAGTAATCATGACCACTCTTCATTCTGGTGGTAAATTCGAAGGTGCTGCCTATAAAGTCTCCGGCGGTCTACATGGAGTCGGTGCTGCCTGTGTCAGCGCCCTCTCCAAACTCTATCGGGTAGAAGTTAGACGCGACAACAAAACCTACATGATGGAATTCTCCAGGGGTAAAGTAAAAACCGAACTAACTCAAATCCCCAAAACTAACGTTGCTAAACTTTCTAAAATCATACCCAAAAATACTTCCGGTACTACTACAACCTTTTTGCCTGACACTCAAATTTTCAAAGTAACAACTGAATTCGACACTAAAACTATTTTGAAATCTCTCAAAGATCGTGCCTATCTTACTTCAAAAATTTATTTCCACTTCTATGATGAAAGAAACGATACTCAACATCATTACTATTTTGAAGGTGGAATAATTTCCTTGTTGCGTGAACTCAACAAGGGTAAAGTTGTTGTCCACGAACCAATCTACATTCAAGGGGAAGATAAAGAGAATGGTGTTAATCTGGAAGTTGCCATCCAATACAATGATACCTTTCAGGAAAACACACCATCATTTGTCAACATTATCAACACTCACGAAGGTGGAGCTCATCTTTCTGGTTTCAAAACTGCTCTCACTCGGGCTATCAAAGATTATGCCGTCAAAAAAGAAATGCTCAAAGGCAAGGATGATAATATCACCGGCGATGACACCCGAGAAGGTTTGACTGCCATAATTTCTGTCAAAATGCCCAGTCGCGATCTTCAGTTTGAAGGTCAGACCAAAGGCAGATTAGGCAACAGCGAAGTCCAACCCATTGTCGCCAAAATTGTCAAAGAGGAACTCGCTACCTTTTTTGAGGAAAACCCCGATGTTGCCAAATCTATAGTTGGAAAATCACTTCTGGCCATCCAAATTCGCAAAGCAGCCAAAGCCGCCAAAGATGCTATCATGCGCAAAGGAATCTTTGATTCTCTCGGACTTCCAGGAAAATTAGCTGACTGCCAATCAAAAAATCCTGAAGATTCAGAAATATATATTGTAGAAGGAGACTCTGCCGGTGGTAGTGCCAAGCAGGGGAGGGATCGTCGCTTCCAGGCAATTCTTCCGCTTTGGGGAAAAGCACTCAATACTGAAGGTATGAGACTCGATAAAATAGTCTCTTCAGACAAGCTTAAGGACTTAATTATTGCCCTTGGCATGGGAATAGGGGAGACTCTTAATCCCGAAAAGCTCCGCTATCATCGGATTATCCTTATGGCAGATGCCGATGTTGATGGTGCCCACATTTCCACTCTCCTTTTAACTTTCCTTTTCCGTCACATGCCATACACTTTAGAAAATGGGTATGTCTATATCGCCATGCCACCACTTTACCGTATTCAACAAGCCAAAAAGATGAAATACGTTTATACCGAAGAAGAAAAAGAAGAATATCTAAAAACCATCGATACCGGTAAACCTTTTGAACTCCAACGCTACAAGGGTTTGGGTGAAATGAATCCCCAGCAACTATGGGACACTACCATGAACCCCGACACCCGATTGCTCAAAAAAATATCGATCGAAGACGCCCAAAAAGCTGACGATATTTTCCGGGTGTTAATGAGCAGCGACGTTCCACCCCGGAAAAAATTTATTCAAACCCACGCCCACTTGGCCACCTTAGATATTTAAAAAATTATGGCAGATTCAAATAACTCAAAAACTAATAACATCGGAAAAGTATTGACGGTAGACATTGTTCCGGAGATGGAGAAATCTTATCTGGATTACGCCATGAGCGTTATCGTCCAGCGTGCTTTGCCTGACGTCCGGGATGGTCTCAAGCCGGTACACCGTAGGATTATCTACGCCATGAATCAAATGGGATTAACTCCGGGAGGTAAAAATTCAAAATCCGCCAAAGTTGTCGGTGAAGTCTTGGGAAAATATCATCCTCATGGTGACACTTCTGTTTATTTTGCCATGGTTCGTATGGCCCAGGAATTTTCTCTTCGCTATCCGCTTGTTAATGGTCAGGGAAACTTTGGTTCCATTGACGGAGACCCTCCGGCCGCTATGAGGTACACCGAAGTTAAAATGGCCAAAATCTCAAACGAAATGATTTCAGATATCAACAAAGATACGGTTGATATGACTGATAACTTTGACTCAACTCTCAAAGAACCATCCGTACTACCTGCTCGTGTTCCCAATTTACTTCTAAATGGTGCTGATGGTATTGCCGTCGGTATGGCCACCCGTATCCCACCCCATAACCTTAAAGAGCTTTGTCAGGCAATCGATCACATGCTAGACAACGCTCATTTGGAAAAAATTGAGCCTGAAATTGAACTTAATCCGATAATCAACAAAAAACAAACAACTGAAGATATCATCCTAAAGCCACTATATGAACTAAAAGACATTCACTTCAGTTTGGAATCAAATGCTACCATTGATAATTTAGTTAAATACGTCCAGGGACCGGATTTTCCAACTGCAGGCGAAATATATGGAAAAAATGGAATTATCGAAATGTACAATACTGGTCGTGGTAAATTTAAAATCCGGGGGAAAGCTACTATTGAAGAGACAAAATCGGGCAAAATCCGAATCATCGTCACCGAGTTACCATACCAGGTAAACAAAGCCGAACTCATCAAAAAAATTGCCGATTTGGTTCGTGACAAAAAAATAATTGGTATATCTGACCTGCGCGACGAGTCTGACAGACACGGAATTAGAGTTGTTATCGAAATTCGAAAAACCGGTAAACCCAAGACAGTCCTCAACAAACTATACAAGTACACCTCACTTCAAAGTTCTTACTCAGCTAACATGCTTGCCCTGGTTAACGGTATACCTCAAACGCTAAACTTGCGTCAAATGCTGCTCCTTTTCCTTCGTCATCGCGAAAATATCATCAGGCGCGCTACACTTTATGATCTTCGTGGAGCTTTTATGCGAGCTCATGTTCTCGAGGGTCTCAAAATTGCCCTGGATAATATCGATGAAATAATCAAAACAATTCGCGCTTCTCAAAATACCGATGATGCCCGCGATAATTTAATGAAAAAATTCGACCTTACTGACATTCAAGCCAACGCTATTTTGGAAATGCAACTTCGTCGCTTGGCAGCCCTGGAAAGACAAAAAATTGAAGACGAATACAATGAAGTCAAGAAAGTTATCGACGACTTAACAGCCATTATTACCAAAGAAGACCGAATGATATCTGTTCTTAAATCAGAAAATAAGAGCATGATGGAAAAATATGCTGATCCACGCAAGACAAAAATTTATGTCAGAGGACTAGAGGACTTTTCCGAAGAGGATCTAATACCAAAAGAATCCACCCTGGTCACAATTACCAAAACCGGTTATATCAAGCGTGTCTCAAAAGACACCTACCGCACTCAGCGTCGTGGAGGAATCGGAGTTTTAGGGATGACAACCAAAGAAACTGACGAAATTGAAAATATGCTCAACGTCACTACACATGACGACCTCCTTTTCTTTACCAACAAAGGTCGTGTGTTCAAGACCAAAGTCTGGGATCTCAACGAAACCAATCGCCAATCCAAAGGCCAGGCCATTGTTAACCTAATAAATATTTCCCAAGGAGAATCGGTTCAGGCGATCTTGCCGGTTACCAAGGAAAATAATATTAAAAATATTCTTCTTGCTACCAAAAAGGGCGTTGTTAAAAAAACCGCAATAGAAAGATTTAACAATATCCGTCAGAACGGCTTAACTGCCATTAAAATCGATGCCGATGACCAACTAGTTTGGGCCAAAACAACGGACGGTGATTGCCATATATTTATGATTACATATGATGGTAAATGTATCCGCTTCCATGAAAAGGATGCCAGACCCATGGGACGCCATACCCGCGGTATCCGCGGCATACTTCTTAAAGGACAAGATTATGTTGTCAGCGTTGGAGTTGTTCCACCCTCCATACCAAAAGAAAAAGGCAAAAAAGACAAAAGCTTCCGGCACCTCCTTGTTTGCACCGAAAAAGGTATCGGCAAGAGAACCGATGTCTATCAATATCCTCTACAAAAACGTGGTGGAGTTGGTGTCAAAGTCTCTCATTTAACCAGCAAAACCGGTAAGGTAGCCGTTGCCCAGGTTGTCACCGAAAATGACGAACAGGTAATTCTGGTATCCAAAAAAGCTATTACCATTAAATTACCGTTAAAAAATATTCCTGTGTTGAGCCGCAATACTCAGGGAGTTATTCTCATGAGAATTAGAGCCGAAGATGATAGAGTTAGCACTTTAACTGTTCTGGAAAAACCCGAAATAGAAGAGACTACGGATAAGTTAGCAAAATAAACCAGGGTAGGGGAGTCATCTATTATAGGATCTTTGCTGCGTATTTTATAGGATATTAGGTATTAATACTCACTATTTTAGGCAAATTATTTGTCATCAGTTTATCTGCAACTTCAAAAATGACACATTATGGGTCTATAATTATAGGGTAGGGGATATTAGCAAACTTAGCAGGGGAGTGCCAACTGAGTACGAATATTATATTTAGGCCTAAGTTACGGCAATAACAATACTTAAATATCACATACACATCTAATTATTAGCTTATCTCAATAGTATCCGCAATATGTGCAACTATAAGGATAAGAAAAACTATTTATTTTCATTGTTACCCTTATGGTACCTCTCATGAACCTCTCTCAGTCTAGCATCCGTAACATGTGTATAAATTTGAGTGGTAGCAATATTTTTGTGTCCAAGAATTTCCTGAACAGATCTCAAGTCTGCTCCAGCCCGAAGCAAATCAGTAGCCATAGAATGTCTAAGTGTGTGTGGTGTAGCTTCAACCGGTAGGCGAGCCTGCCTTACATATTTTTTAACCATCCGCTGTATTGATCTTGCTGTCAATCTGACGTTCTCATCACTCATCGCTACATCCTTTTTACCTGAATATCTGATAAACAATGGATTAAAATGATCCCGCCTGTTTTTCAAATATTTATCCAAAAATTCAGCCGCTCGTTTTGAAATAAACACCACCCGGGAACGTCCACCCTTACCGATAACACCAAATTCCCTGGTAGTTAAATTTACTTTATCCCGGTTAAGGGAAACCAACTCCGAAACCCTCAAACCCGTAGAAAAAAGCAACTCTAGTATTACCTTATCCCGCAATCCATTTATTGTTGACGACAATGGCTGAGCTAACAGCCTTTCAATCTGATGGTCATCCAGAAATTTCAACGAGTGGTCTTTGTTTTTTGGAACTTCCAATTTTTCCGGCTGTAGTACTTCATAATCATTTTTTACCAACCACTTTAAAAACGATCTGAGTGCAATAACATAGTAACCCTGAGTTACAGATTTCATTTCACCCTTCACACCTTTTTGTCGACTCAGATATAATCGGAAACTTCTCACCGTCTCGGAGTTAATGTCACTTACAGTTAAGGTTTCTTTTTTGTCAGACAGAAAATCTATCAGTACTTGTAGATAATGATTGTAGTTTCTGATAGTTAACTTTGAACAATTACGCTCCACCTCTAAATATTCTAAAAATCTTCTAACCATAACCCTCAAGTCTCTTTCCATAATAAATCTTAACACTATTTCGAAATATTAACGAATTAGTTATCATGATTTTAAAAATCTTTTGTTACAGGGGCTCTGGTGACGTCTTAGCCTTATTTTACCTATTTTTAGGCTTATTTTATACTCACTCTCCGAAATTTACCTAAAGGGGAGTCAATAATCAAATTTAAGGCTAGACAAAAAATAAGTAGTAAGCCGTCGTCGGAGGACAAAATGATCAAAATAAAATATCGATACTTTTATTTTAAAGAAATAAAAAACAAAATTTTTAAATAATTATAAAAATTAACCAATCGCACCTCCCCTCCCTTATCACGGCTTTATAGTCGTAAAACATACATTGTGCGACTTCTTAAAAGAGCTCTCCTACCACTCGGGGATACTATAATTATTCTCCTTCATTATCCATACAATATTTATCAATAATTAATTAATTGCTTGCTTATTTCCTTATAACTCCACCTCTACTCTGGTTACAATCAAGCACTCTCTTGATATATTCGCGTTATTTATAGTTTTCCACACAAACTATATCATTGTATATCAATATATTTGTGAAAATTATTACTATTAGTGTGAAAATAATATATTATAGGTTAATAATATTATAGGCCACTTCCCCACTCTACCTCCACGACTGCTAATTTTTACCGAATTTGAATTAGCCTCTGCTTCTATTAACACCAGCCAAATCCAAACTAACTACTTTTTAAATTGTCAGACAACTAGCTAAAACTGGGGAAAGCCTTACCCACTCTCCCCTACCAATAATTAATATTTAGCCTATCCTTAGGTATATTTTTATTTCCAACCTGTCATCATTACTATTCCCAACAAGATTGCCACGCCCACCCAAATACTGGATAACCAAGTCCTCTTAAATAGCCTTTCTCTAATATCTGCTTGTAGCAGTCCACTTAATACATATATCGCTGAAACCAAATAAATTGACCCCTTAAATATACCAACCGGCCAAAATGAAAACACTAGTGCCAACTGAGTAATTAAAAGTGAAGGTACTAATACGTATATTGAAATATTCTTTCCCTTCCCGTCATCAGGTAATTCTATGGCAATCGCCCAAAATTGATATAAGAACACTAATATTGCTACCAAAAAAACCAACAGCATATTGATTCCATAATTAAATCGAAAAGAATAAATACTGTTAAACAATAAAAAAGAACTTAATAGTAATATGATTAAACTTACTGTATAAGCCGCTCTGTAAAGAGGTACCGTCTTGTAACCGATTGCTACCAAAAACACGTTTTCTACTAAAAATATAAAATAACAAACTACTCCAAAAATTGCGCTCAAAATAAAAGAGCCCAAAAAATCAAGCGGTAACAATGCTACAAACAAACCCGCCCCAATAAAAAAACTTACCGGCAAAATAACCGACATCATTTTATTAAACCAATCCTTGTCAAATATTATCCCCAAGCCAAACCAAAAACATACCATTATCAACAACGCTCCCGCAGCTAAACCGTAATAATGGGATTCATAGGGCAATGTAATTAAAAGAAAAAACCCAAACGCCGATACTAACGACGATAAGATATACTTAATTCTTTTGTTCATAATCAAAACCAGCATAAACATTAATCACATCTTCATTTTCCTCCAAATCAACAATCAAGTCCATGATTTTGTTTAGCTCAGCTTCATTTTTTAACACCACCGGCATAGTTGACCTGAGTACTACTTCTGACCGAACTACGTTTTTACCTTCTTTCTCTACTCTATCCACAAAGTCCTTTGTATTATTAGGATCAACCATTACAGTATTGTCCTCAAAATCCAACGCCCCAATATCAATCATCATTAATTGGTCATCTTCACTAACATCATCAAATTCTACTTCTCCTTTTTTCTCAAATTGATACAATACTGAATTAGTTTCACCCAAGCTTCCGCCATAAGTTTTTAACAATGACTTGATCTCAGACAATGTTCTGTTTTTGTTATCCGTTTCCGTCTCAATCACCAAAGGCACCCCAAAAGGACCATAGCCTTCGAGTATATAGCTTGTTAATTGTGCCCTTCTGGCCTCAAAACTATCTAGCAATCTTTGTATGTTTTCTTTCGGCATGTTCACTTCTTTAGCCTTATCAATAGCACTTCTTAAATATGTGTTAAGTTCCGGATTGGTCACTCCGCCTCCAATCCTGACGGCAGTAATAATATTTTTTGCCATCCGGGTGAAAGACTCGCTTCTTTTTTTATCCTGCGAACCCTTTCTTTCTTTAATATTGGCCCATTTAGAATGTCCTGACATAGCTTGAATATTTTATCATTTCAGCAAACTTTCCTCCAAAATATAACTCAACTTCCTGCTGTCCCTCCTGATCGTCCAACACTACTTCACAAGAGAATAATTTGGTTAGCAAATGAATAGAATAATCATCCTCATATTCTCTACTTGTAGTCAATAAACAACTTTCAACGTTCTCCTCACCGCTTTCCACTCCCACTACCGAATAACCAGCCCATTCCAATTTTGTTCCCAAAAAGTTTGCCAAACCACTTTCATCACTGGTGTTTATCACATTTATTCTCAAATCGCTTGTCAGAACCCTACCGTCAGCAAAATCCCTCATCATTACTTCATCCAACATTATCATTGCTTCGCTAAGATTTTTGTCAATTATTTCTTCTTTATATATCATATCGCTACTCATTTGACGAAACTTTAGCCAATTTATTAAACCAAATTCCCCTATAAACAACTTATTATCCCTCCACCTGTCCACATCATTCAAATAAAAAACCTTATCCGCCGTAAACCCAAAATTATAAAACATCATCAATTCCGACAACTCCCCTTTGTTCTCCTCTAAATCTAACAACCGGCTGACTTTATCAGTCTGGTACCAACTTAAACCCATAGGTAGCCACAAGGGTATCCCGCCGTCTATCTTCATAATGTTAATCATCTTTCTGTCAGGTGAAATTGAGACCATTCCAATACTTTCCCGACCAATTATAGCCAACTTCAAATCACTTTTCCCATCCCAGGACTTGTTTTTTATCAATCCAAACCATGCCAAACCCGCCACAATTAATAATCCCATAATTATTATTTGTAAAGTGTATTTATACTTTTTCACTTTTGTCTAAAATTTCTTTTAACTCATTTGGTAAATCTGAAACAAACTCCAACACTTCTTGAGTTACTGGATGTTTAAAGCCAAGTTTATAAGCGTGTAAAAATTGCCTTTTTAATCCCAACACCTCTCTGCCACCATAAGTCCTGTCTCCTGCAAGCGGCCAACCCATATAAGCCATATGAACTCTAATTTGATGAGTCCTACCCGTCATTAACAATAATTCAACTAAACTATATATTTTCCATTCAATCCTGTATTTATCAATAATTTTAAATTCAGTCATGGATTTTTTTCCATCCGGTCTGACTCCAAATTTTTTGAAACTATATTTTGAACGTCCGGTTGGTACGTTAATAAGCCCAGATTCGGGCAAATCCCCCGACGCCAAAGCTATATATCTCTTATCAACCATTCGATTTTTAAAAATTTCCTTCAACTTCAATAAAACCTCTGCCTCTTTGGCAACTAATACCAGTCCTGATGTATCTTTGTCCAGACGATGAACCACTCCTCCCCTGTCAAGTTCAATTCCTGCAACTATTTTTGCCCAATTTTCCAAACTATTTACACCATCTAACCTACCTTCGTTGGTGCTCGTCATCCCATTCGGCTTGCTTACCACCATCAAATATTGATCCTGATAAACTATTCCAATCTCTTTTTCCATAAGCTATAAATAAAAATAACAGTTCCCATCCCAATAAGCCAATCATTAACATTGTTATACAAAGAAGTCATCGGTAATTGCCAATAATCCCTGACATACCCAAACCTTAACCTGTCAACAAGGTTGATTCCGCCCCCTATTAGTATAATCCAGAATCCCAAACCTTCATTACTTCGAAAAATAAGAAAATAGAACACAAATACTGTCAGCACTAGCCACAAACCATTCACAAACCACCCAAAACTGACACCGCTATTAGCCACTTTTAATCCAAATATCACCACACTCAACTCATGAGCGCAAAAACCTAAAATTGCAACTGCCAACCACCTCCACCATATTCCATTCTTATTCTTGTTCTTTTTCACAATCAATACAAATAATGGCGTCCGGCTTAGCAGCCAGTCTGTCAGTATCAATCATCTTCCCGCACTTTTCACATGTCCCGTATTTGCCCAGTTTAATTCTTGTCAGGGCCTTTCGTAATTGAACTATCTGTTTATTTATAAAATTAACCTTAACTTCAGCATCAAAATGCCCAATTTGCTCGTCCACGTCCTCTTCCAGGGAATTTTCACCATCTCTGTTGTGATCAGTAAACGGATCACTAGCCTTTATCCCTTTTAGCCTTCTCTTCAACCTAACAATTTCATCTTCCAAAAATTTTTTAATCGGATTAATAAGGCGGCTGGGAAATGTCAAATTTCCATTTTGTCTTTCATCTTTCATTTTTTCTCCTTCTTCCTGCAAACAATAAAGTTTGTTGATTAAAAACTTCTCCAAGCATAACTAATCCTGTCAAAGAAATCAAACTAAGAATTACATATAAGCTGCCAACAATTACTCCATCTTTAAAGATTAAAGCTCTCACTCCCAGAATTAACCAAAACAAAATATTAACAAAAAAGAACAAAAATCCTTTTTTACCGCTTTTATACCAAACAAATGACCTATACTTCTTTCCAATAATTAGGGATAAAATGCCAACAATTATTAACACCGCCAAAACAAAAATCACCAAAGTATTAAACCCTGACCTAAAAATCTCATCCAACATGACAAACACTAAAAATATCCAAAAGTTGCCAATAGATTCTTCCATAAAAGACCAAACCTTCCACTCATTTTTTTGGGCAAACAGTGCGGATACCAAAACCCATGACAAATATGCACCGGTATAACTTAAACCTGGCTTCTGCCAAAAAAGAAACCAACTTATTATCGAATCGTTCCATACCCCCCAATTAAGTAATCCATAAATTAGACGTCCTCCAAACAAAAAAGCCCCAAGACTTAACCACGAGTAACTAATCATCTTCTCGTCACCATAATTATCCCTGGAGTTTCTCCAAGTTAGATATAAAAATACCAATAATCCGATAGCTTTTAATATTCCGATTTGCATCTACTTATATTCTATAATATGCCGGGCTTTATTTATATGTGCCGAAGCTGGGAATCGAACCCAGATGACATTGCTGCCACACGATTTTGAGTCGTGCGCGTCTACCAATTCCGCCACTTCGGCTACAAAAAAACTTATCTAGTATATCAAATTCTACCCTATTCTGCCTTTTGTTCCACATCAAAAAAGCTGACTTGTTTTCCGTTAAAAAACAAGTTTAGTTGTCCGGTCGGACCGTTTCTGTGCTTTTCTATGCTACAAGTCACCATCTCTCTCACTTCCTCGTTCTCACGGTGCAAAAACATAACTACATCTGCATCCTGCTCAATACTTCCTGACTCCCTTAAATCCGATAATCTTGGCTTACCGCCCCTTGCCTCCATCGCCCTCGATAACTGGGCCGCTGCCAAAACGGGAACACCCAATTCTCTTGCTAAGTTTTTCAAACCCTGAGAAATTTCTGATACTTCCTGAACACGATTATCCCTCGTCGATCCGTGCATTAGCTGTAAATAATCAACAATAATAAGCTTAATCCCTTTATCTGCCTGTAGTCTTCTAGCTTTAGTTCTTAGTTCAGTGACTGTCATACCGGGAGTATCGTCTATATAAAGCGGAGCTTCTGCCAATATTCCCATGGCCTCTGACAAAGAACCAAAGTCATGCTCAGATAATTGACCGGTCTTTAATTTCCATGCGTCAATCAAGCCCTGCCTCACCAACAACCTGTCTACCAATTCCTCTTTACTCATTTCCAAAGAAAATATGCAGGTTGGCAGCTTTTCCTCGACTGCTACATGCCTGGCAATATTCAATCCAAAAGCTGTTTTTCCCACGCCAGGTCTGGCCGCCAAAATTATTAAGTTGCTGTTTTGCATCCCAGCCAGCAAAGTATCCAAACCCTTAAAACCCGAAGGAACACCTCTTAAGCCGTTTCCCATCTTCTGCAATTCATCCAAGCGGTCAAAACTGGCTGTCAGTACTTCTTTGATAGAAGACGGCACGGATTTCAAATGCTTCTGCGACAAGGAAAATATCGACTGCTCAGCTGCATCCAAAAGTTCTTCTGAAGCCATCCCGTCATCAAATGCCATCTCCCCAATTTTTGCTGCAGCTGTAATTAATTCTCTTTTGGCAGATAACGATTTGATTATTCTCCCATAACTCTCCACATTTGCAGCTGTCGGCACTTCGTTAGCCAATTTAGTCAAAAAAGCCCGGCCTCCAATTCTCTTTAGTTGCTTAAGCTCTTTCAATTTCTCCGAAACTGTCACAATATCGATTGGAAATCTGTTCTCATAAAGCTTCATCATCGCCTCAAAAACAGATCCATTATTAGTGTTATAAAAGTTTTCCGGTCTCAAAAACTCCGATACATTCAATATCGCATCATTATCAATTAAAATTGATCCCAACACACAAAGCTCAGCTTCTTCCGAGCTTGGCGGTACTTTTATAAAATCGCTCATAAAATTTATTGAATTTTTAGGATTACTACCTCCATCCCTTCAGGCAGCTCCTCAACTTTTTCAACCTTAAGAGACTCAGCCTTTTCTGCATCTTCCCGATCGACATCGTCAAGAAAAGTCTTAAATTCTTCATCGCTATCTTCGTATCCCACCGGAATTACGTAATTAGCCCCCCATTTTTTTGCCCACTCCATTTTTATTTTAGTTCCCACCTTATCATTAGACTTGATTGGAATAACCAAAACATCTAAGGCATTTATTTTTTCAATTTTTTTATCCGATAACACGTCTTTCATATCCCCCATTAAACCCACCTTAACTCCATCAATGTTTATCACATAAAAATAATCCTCTGCTCCATTCACCCCCAACATCTCAACACCACCCACCTCATACTCTCCGGGTCCCCTTAGAATCACCTCATCATTTCCCAAACCAAAATTATCATGCTCACTCCCGGTAACTATAATAATTCTTGTCGGTTGATATTTTTTTAACTTTAAATTATCCTCAGTAGGATTTACAAAAATATTTTCCTTTTTGCCCTTTATCCAAAGAGCGTGTTTACCAATTCTCCTGATTTCCATATATGTAATTCTAACATCACTTCAAACAATCATGTGTTATCATTTATCAAAACAAAAAAGTATGATTAAAGAACTATTTCTAGCAATCACTCTTGGCGCCCTCCTCGGTTTTGGAGTCACCGGAGGCTACTTTGCCCTAAAAAATAATAATAATCTCTCTACCAAAAACTCACCCACACCCCTTCCTACCCTAACGGAAGATAACAGTGAAGAAGCCACTGAAACAGTCGAAACCTCATCGACAACCGATCTGGAAACAAAGTCACCAATCACCATTGACACTCCAGCCAATAATTCCGTTGTAGACACCTCAAAAATCAAAATTTCTGGTTCTACTACTCCTGACAGCATGGTGATTATTCTGACTCCCCTGGGAGACTACAGCACCACCAGCGATAAATCCGGAAAATTTGAAACTCAAGTCAACATCGAATCCGGTGTCAATTCAATAAAAATTACTTCTATCGACACACAAGATAACCAACTTGAAACCCAATTAATGGTTACTTATTCAACAGCTCAATTCTAACTTATGATATTTTCACTCATAACCCTATTAATAACTCTAAATTTTGTTTCTCCCGTCTACGCTAACACTCCTACTCCCAAACCGTCCAATCTTGAGGAAGTTCAAAAAATCCGCCAAGCCGTACAGGATAAAGTAATGGAAAAAATTAAGGACATTACCAATCCTGAATCTACCCGCAAAGGATTCATTGGAACCGTCACTCAAATCACCGATAACCAAATTCAAATTACTCACAACTCACAAAGCTTAACCCTAATTGTTGACAGCGAAACTACCTTCATTGATACCAAAAGAAATAAAACTCAACTCGACAAACTTACTACTGGACAGGATGTTTTAGCCATGGGTTACATGACTGAACCTACCCTTCTGGATACCAAAAGAATAGTATTCATTGATATAAAAACTCTGGAATCACCCGAACAAGTTGTTGTCGGCAATGTAGTCGACGCCTCAGTTTCTTCACCGGTTTTTGTCCTGATTCCCAATCAAAACAAAGACCAGCAATATCAAATTACCACCGACACCAAAACTATTTTTGTTGACAAAAATAACAAAAAGTTAACTTCAACCGACATCCAAACCGGACAGCGCATGATTTGCATCATCATACCTCATCCATCCATGGCTAAAACCTTTTACGCCTCAAAAATATTTCAAGTAAGCTCTCCCACTCCAACCCCGACACCCAAGCAATAACTACCTACCTGAATCTTTAAATTTCCGTCATTTTAGCCTATACTATCTTTGCCCCGCTTTCTTTTATGGTGGTACTAGCTCAATTGGTTAGAGCATCTGCCTGTGGAGCAGAAGGTTGCCGGTTCAAGTCCGGTGTACCACCCCCAAATCTCCTCGGAACATATTGTTGTTAATGCTACAATCAACTATGAAACAAAAACCCCAAACCTTAAAGGGATTCCGGGACTTCTTGCCCGAAACCATGGTAGTCAGAAATTACGTTAAAAACCTTCTTGTAGAAGTATTCGAAAGTTATGGTTTTCAACCACTGGAAACTCCAACTCTGGAATATGCATCTACCCTAATGGGTAAATACGGAGAGGATGCCGACAAATTAGTCTATTCTTTTGAGGATCAGGGTGGCCGTAAAGTTGGATTGCGTTATGATTTGACCGTCCCAGTTTCCAAGGTTCTAGCTATATACCCAAACCAAATTCCTCTTCCCTTTAAACGCTATCAACTTCAACCTGTATGGCGTGCCGAAAAACCCCAAAAAGGCCGTTACCGTGAAGTATTGCAATGTGACATAGACACTTTCGGCTCCAACTCCCCCATTACAGACGCTGAGTTTGTTGCTGTCATTTATACTATACTTCAAAAACTGAACTTTAAAAAATATTCTATCCGTATAAATAGCCGACAAGTTTTGTCTCAAATAATTGACCAATGCGACATAAAAAACGATAAAAAGTCAGTACTCCAAAGTCTCGATAAATTCCAAAAAATAGGTCAAGATGGAGTAACAAATGAACTCATAGAAAAAGGCATTGACAATGCTACTGTCAATCGACTTTTTGAATATATCAAAACAGCTCAACCAGACGACTATCTAAAACAGGTTTTTGAAAAAATAAAAGACTTGGGTGTTCCTCAAGAGGCGTACACTTTTGATCCAACCATGGTTAGGGGTCTGGATTATTACACCGGTCCGATATTTGAAACATATGTAGAAGAACCCAAGATCGGTTCAATCACCGGTGGTGGTCGCTACGACAATTTAGTGTCATCACTTGGAGGTCCTAATATCCCCGCAGTTGGTACCACTATCGGTCTTGACCGTATCGTTGACTGTATCATTGAACTTAATTTGTTGCCTAACATATCCAAAACCAAGTTAGACGTTTTAATTGCCAACTTCGGATCTGAAACCGAACACCAAAGCATTGAATTGGCCAATCTACTTAGAAAAAACAATGTAAACGTTTTCTTTTATCCCAAAGCTGATAAATTAGGCAAACAAATTAATTATGCTCTTAACTCCAATATTCCTCATCTTTGTCTAATAGGCCCAGATGAGGCAAAAAACAACCTGGTTGTATTAAAATACCTTGGCGAAAACCGCCAAATAACAGTAACACAAACAAAACTCCTAACAATTCTGAAAAAATAAATAATCTGATATAATAAGTAGCTATGAAACAAGGTATACATCCAAAATATTATCAACAAAGCCAAGTTACTTGTGCCTGTGGCAACAGTTTTACGACCGGCTCTACAATTGAAAAAATTGAAGTCGAAGTTTGTTCTAACTGTCATCCCTTCTTTACTGGCCAACAAAAATATGTAGACACCCGCGGTCGGATTGATAAGTTCAACCGTAAAGTCGCCATGGGACAAGAATACTCTCAAAGTAAAGCTGAAAAAAGCAAGGTAAAAACCAGCAAAAAAACAGCCAAGAAAGCCTAAACCTATGCCCACAATTAACCCCAACTCTGCTATATTGGAGTTTTACTTGGGTCCTGGAGGCCAAGAAGCCGGACTTTGGGCAAGTGATCTTCAAAACATGTATGTTCGATATGCCAATAAAGTCGGCTGGAAAGTATCTCAGATTGACGACAATATCATCAAAATAATCGGTTACGATGCTTATAATCAGTTGAAGTACGAAACTGGTACTCACCGTGTCCAGAGAATACCTGTCACCGAAAAACGTGGTCGTATTCAAACTTCTACCGCGTCAGTCGTTGTTTATCCTGAAGTTGAAGCTAAAGATATCACCCTAAACTCTGACGATGTCATAATGACCGCTTCCCGGGCCGGTGGTAAAGGCGGCCAAAACGTCAACAAAGTTTCTACTGCTGTAAGACTTACTCATAAACCTACTGGCCTTACATTTTCAGTCCGTCAGGAGCGCTCGCAACAACAAAATCGTGAAGTTGCTATGAATTTATTGCGGGCCAAACTGTGGCAAATGGAAGAAGAAAAGAAAATGGCTCAAATTACTGGTACCCGATCTTCTATTGGTCAGGGAAATCGTGCAGATAAAATAAGAACATACAATTTCCCCAGAAACCAAATAAAAGACCATAGGATAGATAAATCTTTCAATCTAGAAAAAACAATACAAGGCGATCTCGATGATCTTCTCTTGGAACTCTCTGTCCTGGATAATCCCTCCGATAACTAACTGCTCATATCTCTTTTTTCCAGTTTTACATCAACTGTCATGTCTTCACCGTCTCTCCAAAGCTTTACTCTTATGGTGTCACCAATCTTCTTTTTGTTAACAATTTCAGTCAAAGAATTCTCATCATCAGTAAGTCTCTTTCCATCCATTTCTACAATAATATCCGAAACTTCAATTCCCGCTTTTTCTGCCGGACTACCTGCAATAACTTCTTGTACAAATGCCCCGGCAGGAACTTCGTTTAATAATGCTGCTTGTCTAGAAATTGTTCTATAAGATACTCCTATGTAGGGTCTGTCAAAAGCTCCTGTTGTTTTAAAATTATCAATTGAATCTTTAACCAAATTAATCGGCAAGGCAAATCCAATGTTTTGTCCGGCTTGCGATACTGCCACATTTACTCCCACCACTTCACCTGAACTATTAAAAAGCGGGCCTCCCGAGTTCCCTGGATTGATAGCCGCATCTGTCTGAATCACATTATCAAGCTTTTCTGATCCACTAAAAGGTGAACCTGCTACAATACCACGGCCTAAACCTGAAATCACCCCGGTTGTTACTGTCGATCGGAATTCTCCCAAAGCCGTACCAATAGCGATCACTGTCTGGCCTACTTTAAGTTCATTTGAATCTCCCATGGTCACCGGAGTTAAACCCGTTTTATCTATCTTCAAGATCGCCAAGTCATTTGTAGGATCACGATATATCTGACCTACCTCAACTACCTCGTCTTTACCGATTACCACCCTGTATTTGGCACTACTGTCAGACACCACGTGCTTGTTGGTTACAATCAAGCCATCTTCTGAAATAATAAATCCGGTTCCAATATCCTGCTCGACATTCTCCTGTCTTGTTTCACCTCTTGGAATCCCAAAAAAGCTACCAAAAAAATCAAACGGATCTGTGTTAAATACTTGAGTCTTACTCATAGATACGGTCACCACACTCGGAGTTGCATTTTCTACAACTCTGGTAACCACCGACTCTTCGTTAACAAGCTCCCGATTTGCCGTAACTACCCGTCCTTGTGTGTCACGCCTAATTAACAACTTATCTAAGAATTCCAAACCAACCAGTCTATCCGCTACCGCACCGCCAACTACACCTGTCACCAGTATTGCCCCCAATAATAAGCCTAATAGAAATCCCTTTACTGTTTTTGCTTCCATATACAAATTAATTATAATAACTTTTTATTGCTACTCAAGTAGTATTTGCATGGCCCTCTCAAGTTGTTCATCAACTTCAGTTTCACTATCATCAACTACCTCCACATCCGGAGCTACACCTTCCTTGTGAATATTTTTCCCACTTGGTAACAACCATTTTGCTACTGTAACATGCAATCCTGAACCGTCCCTGAAATCTTCCGGTTGTTGGACAGTCCCCTTACCAAAGGAATTTTCTCCAACTAACCTTCCTCTACTATATTCGCTTAGTGCCCCGGCTAGAATTTCTGAAGCTGAAGCCGAACCTCCGTTTATCAAAACTATCAGTTTATCATCCAGCAATCCCCTTCTTTTTTTATCCACAGAATACGTTTCAACCTTTCCATCATACGACTCTTGCTTAACAACTACCCCGTCATTCAAAAAATCTGACGCCACCAAAACACTTCCCTGTAAATAACCGCCCGGATTATTTCTCAAGTCAAGTACGACTCCGCCATAATCTGCTCCTTTTTCAGTATTAATTTTTTTCACTGCTTCATCCCACTCAGTATTTAATCTTTCGGTAAACTTGTAGACCCTCAACCAAGCCACCTTCTTGTTATCCAACTCTTTCCAATCCATTTCAACACTTGAAACTACAATATTATCTCTTTTTAAGGTCACTTCAAAAGTCCCATTACCGCCCTCGCGAAGCATCGTCAATGTTACTTCAGTCCCAATCTTTCCTCGAATCACCTCTACCGCTTCATCCAAACTTATTCCGACTGTATCCCGGTCAATATTCTTCTCCAAATCCTTAATTCTCAATATCAAATCGCCCGCCTTTACACCGGCTAATTCTGCCGGCGTTCTCGGAAGCGGTGACATCACCGCCAACGTTTTGTCTTTATATCCCAACTGGATACCTACCCCGCCAAATTCTCCGGCCAAATCCTCGTTCGAACTTTTGTTCTCTTTTGGAGGCAAAAATACCGTGTAGGGATCCCCCAATGCTTCTACCATTCCTGCAATTGCTCCATAAGTCATCTGCTTTTCATCCATATCTTCCTTATCCAAAAATTTTTCATGAAGCATATCCTTAACCGTCCACATCAAAGACAAATCTAATTCTTCACCTGCCACAGACCTTCTTTGTGTTTTACCAATGCTAAAACTTATCGCTGAAGTAATAGCTACCAAAGCAAAAACTAAAAATAAATTTCTTATTTTTTTCATCGATTCTTTCATTCTACCACGACCAATAATCTTCCCAATTTTGAATTCATTAGTATCTTCAAGCTAGAGTTTTCCTTGTTTACAATATCTAATTTACCCCATTCTTCCATGTTTATCGCCAATACCGGTAACCCCGATCTAATTTCACCCAATACTTCCCCAATTATAATTACCCCCTTCACTCCTAAGACCTCAGCCTTCATAAACATAGCTTGATTAAAATCCTCCATGGCTACAATCTTACCGTACATTGTATGATCCATCTCGCTGATTCTTCTGATACATTTTATTGGACCGCCAGCCCATGTTTTGCCCAAAACTAATCCCTCTCCACGATATTCATAAGCCTCAAATTCCAACATCATTTTGCCACTCCCCACCTCAGATACCTTCGCTCCAACCGGACTTTTTACTTCCTTTACCTCCTCGCTCTTATGCCAAAATTCGAAATTAAAAAACTCATCAATTTTTCTTAATACACCGCTACTGGGAAACCTTATAGTCTTCGGAAACATCCCACTACCTTTTATCAAAACATCCCCCTCCGCTACTTCCTTGTTCAGCCAGGTGCTTCGAAAACTATCTTCCTCACCAATCTTAATTTCTCTCAAAACAACCGACATATCAATCACCTCAACACTACCTTGCCGTATTTCCATAAGGACATCCCCTCCTCCCACCCTACTACCTTTTTTTACCCTCAAAACAGCATCCTCCGGCATTTTTACCACCCACTTGGCTCTTATTTTTTTTTGCCTCATCAACTAATTATAAACAAAAACCCTCCTTTTATCTAAGGAGGGTTTTTTCTGTCAAATTAAACTTTACTCTTGAGTCGTAAAAGGAATCAAGGCCAAATGTCTAGCCTGTTTTATAGCTTTAGCTAACTGCTTTTGATGTTTGACACACACACCGGTGTAATGGGAACTAAGTATCCTACCTCTTGAGGATAAATAGTCCTTCAAAACATCATAATCCTGCCAGGCGGGTACTGTACCTGTCTTACAAAACTGACATTCTTTTGATCGGACTTGGATCATCATTGGTTTTTTTGGTCTTGGCATTTTCTTTTCCTTTATTTAATTTAGAAGGGCATTTCTTCTTCTGGCTTTTCGTCAGTAGAAGCTGGCTGTTCTGCAGAAACTTCATTGCTACTCGCCTCACTTTTAACTTCAGTCTCTCCATCATCCATAATTTCATCTGGAATTACAATATCTTCAATTTTTCCATTGTCATTAGAAGCAACGGCCACATCTTCACTTCCACCCATATCCACGTCTCCTCTTGCTTCATTGGACGGAACACCTTTGTTATCCAGAATAACCATATCGTCAATAACGATCTCAGAAACTTGTTTGCGAACACCTTGCTGATCAGTAATTTCTCTGTATTGAATCCTACCCTCAACAAAAACCCTTCTTCCCTTGCTTAATAATTGGGAACATAATTCAGCTAACTTATTCCAGGCAACTATTCGATGAAACTGGGCATCTTCTTTTCTCTCACCTTGCTTCGTTACCCACACCCGATTAGTAGCCAACCCAAAAGAAGTCACCGCCATCCCACCTGGGGTGTACCTCAATTCCGGATCACGGGTTAAATTACCAATTAACATCACTCGATTTAAACATCGACTAGGCATATTTTCTCCTTACTTTTTCAAAATTAAATAACGAATAATTTTAGGTTCTCTATTTAAAAATACATTAAAATTTCTGACATCCAAGGGCTTTTCACTTTCAACATCCATAATCCAAAAATCACCCTTTTTTAGATCATTTATCTCATAAGCCAATTCTTTGTTACCCCAATGATTTGAATTATTGATCTCTGCTTTCTGTTCTTCGACCCAAGAGGTAATTTTTTTTAATACCTCGTCCCTTTCCTTTTCTTCAGTTTTTGGGTTAAAAACCGAGATTATTTGATATTGATTTTTGTCATTCATAAACGCTCTAGATTAACATATTATCCTCAGTATTACAATTTTTTATTTTTTTCGAATTACACTACCGTTACCTACATCTTCAACTAAATAACCTTTACTCAAAATCACCTCTCTTAACTCATCGGCTTTAGACCAATCCCTATTCTCCCGGGCTCTTTGTCTTTCATCCGCTAGTCTCTCTATTTCCGCGGGAATTTTTTCCTCCAACTCTTCCGTCTCGGACAACCTCAAGCCCAAGACTAAGTCATAATCAAGTAAAGTTGCCAGTTTATCCCCATCGCTTAAATTAGCATCTTTTACCAACTTCCACACTACTGCCATCCCCTCAGGCATGGCAAAATCATCAGCTACAGCTTCAATAAACATCTTTTTATAATCTTTGTTCACCGCACCCAAACCTTGTTTCTTCCATTCACTAACATACTTTTTTAATCTGCTTAGTGCTCTTCCAGCTGCTTCCAAAGATTCAAAAGAAAACACCAACCCTTTTCTATAATGTGAGGTCAAAATTAAATATCTGAAAGCCAATGGATCATATCCCTTTTCCATCAATTGTCCTACTGTATAAACATTTCCCAGAGATTTACTCATTTTCTCATCTTTCAACGTCAACCAGGCGTTATGAAGCCAGTAGTTGGCAGTTTCCTTTCCAAAAGCACCATATCCTTGTGCTATTTCGTTAGTATGATGGACTCCGATATGTTCTATCCCTCCCGTGTGAATATCAAATTTTTCTCCTAAATATTTTGTCGACATGGCACTACATTCCAAATGCCAACCCGGAAACCCCTCGCCCCAAGGTGATTCCCATTTCATTACGTGTTCGGGTTGATTAATCACCCACAACAAAAAATCCCATGGTTTCTTTTTTTCCAAGTCCACTTCAACCCTGGCACCCGATTCCATTTCTTCCAATTTCAAGTTAGCAAAATCAGCATAATTCTCAAATTTACTGGTATCGAAAACTAATCCCGTTTTTGTCATATAAGCAAAACCCCGATCTTCGATCTTTTTGGCCAATTCAATCTGCTCTACTATATGCTCTGTAGCTTTGGGTAAATGGTCCGGTTTTTCGATATTAAGCATCTCCAAGCTTTCCATAAATTGTTTTTCATATCTTTTAGCAATCTCCCAGGGTGATATCCCTTCTTGTTTTGCTCCTTTTTCCAGCTTATCTTCACCTTCATCTTGGTCTGATGTCATATGTCCTACATCAGTTATGTTCATCACCCACAAAACCTCATAACCTGCATACCTCAAAAATCTTACAAACACATCCCAAACAACATAGGCATACATATTGCCGATATGCTGATTGGAATAAACGGTCGGCCCACACGAATAAATACCCACCTTTTTTCCGGCAATAGGCCTAAATTCTTCTTTCTTTCTCTTGGCAGTGTTATACAAATACACTTTACTACTCATTGTCTTGATTATATCCTAAGAATCAGATTTCTTGGGAAACTCTGATGTAGCTGACATTTCAGAAATTGAAGCCTGTCCTTGCTTACCTCTGGCAAAGGCACTTCCTCTCTTCTTCTTTCTTTTGCCCGGGCTACTGCTCTCATGAGTGGCCAGAAATTGCCTTCTTTCCTCTTCTTCAGCCTCCCTCTGTCTTCTGATATTCTCCAAAAATTCTTCTTCTCTTTCTTTTTCCGCATCCGCTTCTTCTTTTCTCAAATCCTTCATCTCCCCTTCCATATCCATTTTCCCCTGTATTTGGCTTTTTAAACTACTTTCTTCTTCTTGTCTTTTCATCTCATCTTCCTTCCTTTTTTTCTCCAATTCTTCCTCGCTCAACTCTTTAATATCGGAAAGCAGCTCCTGCCCACTCATTTCCATCACCTTTATACCTTGTTTTACTGCCTCACTCCCTGTTTCAACCGTTAACTCACCCAAAGCTTTAATTGTATTTCCAATAATTTTTTTCATAACTAAACTATATTAAATTGACTGTCTGCTTTCCAGTGCTCTGCTCAAAGTACTGACATCAGCATATTCCAAATCTGCTCCAATCGGTAAACCGCTTCCTATCCTACTGATTTTTATCTCCTTATTTAATCCTTCAATTTGTTTTTTAATATACAGAGCCGTTGCCTCACCTTCCATTGTCGGATTTGTTGCTAAAATGATTTCCACATCTTTTTCTGAAGTATTTCTTATCCTATTTAATAACTCATCAATCCTAAGATCATCCGGTCCCACATGTTCCAATGGGTTTATCACACCCCCCAAAACATGATAGACCCCTCGAAAGCCACCCGTATTTTCTATCGCCATTACATCAATCGCTCTCTCCACTACACAAATTATATTCATTTTTCTGTCTCCTTGCTTACAAATATCACATAAATCATCCTCACTTACCGAAAAACACTGTTTACATATCTTAATCTTGCTCTTAAACTCCAGAAGAGCTTCCGAAAATTCCTTTACAAAACTTTCCGGAGTATTTAGCAAATAAAATACCAACCTGGTCGCACTTTTTGGTCCTACCCCTGGCAATCTTTCAAACATTGCAATCAGCTTACTAATTGCTGATGGAAATTGGGCCATTGTTATTAATTAAAACAACCCTTCCAGGCCACCCATGTCTTTCATTTTCTTGGCAGCTACTTCCTGGGACTTTTTTAATGCCTTATTTATTGTATCTACCAATAGCTTGTTCTCCACTCCGTCAACTGACAGAAACTTAACCTTCTGATCACCACTAGCCACCACCTTAACTCCACCTGCCTCCACCTCAACAGTCTCAGCCTCAACTGCTTTCTTTAATTTCATGGCTTGAGCCAACATTTTTGCTTTGTCAAACATAAGAAATTTACAAACAGAAACTTATAACAATTATTCATTTTATCACCTTCCTAACCAAAAATCTCTTTAGCTACATCATACATATCTTTATCTCCACCCTTCTCTCTACTTTCAATATCCTCCACCGGTGTTTCATTAGTAATGACAATGGCCTTCTTGCTATTTCTACTCAAAACACATTCAAAACCAATATCAAAACCAAACACTTTCTTCAAGCCAGCCTCAACAATCCTTCTGTTTTTGCTCTCTTCCAATTTCTCTTTATGAAAAGGATAAAACACTTCAACCACCAAACAATCACCACTAATCTTTTTTGGTTTAACCGCTCTCAAAAATGCTTCCACCGAATGATTAAATGGTTTAACCGCCAACAAAACTTTTCCCCAAGAATCTTCGACCACATTCATCCCCACCGTCAGATTCTCTTCATTCTTAATTGCCATACTTTCAACAACCTTCGTTTTCTGGATTATTTTTACTGTTTTTTTCTTCTTATTATCGACCTTCTTTTCAATTTTCACTTCTTTTTTCTCAGATTCATCCTGATTTGTTTTACCACTTTCTCCTCGTCTTTCCCCTAAATATTCAATTACTGCCAGCTCAAGCGGTAATTGATCAATACTAACATCTTTTTCTTTCCTGCTGGCCAAAATCAATAAGTTAATCATTCTAACAATATCCCTAACCGCCAACCCTTCAACCCTGGCTTCTCCAAGTCCATAGACGGTCAGTACCCTCCTTTGAAAATAGCTAATCAACCGCTCCCGAAAGTCACTAAAATTAACCCCTTTATCAGCTAACTTTTCTAATTTTTTCAAAATTACAGACGGATCACCTGCTATCAAATCATCTTCAAACTCATTTTCACTATAATCTCCTCCTTTTTGACTAAAATATTTTTCTACAACTTCCTTATTAATTTTATTGCCATACAAAAGAACAATTTCGTTCAAAGATTTGTGGACATTACGAAAACTCCCATCGCTTTTACTGACAATTAAATCATAGGATTCGTCACTCATCGATATTTTTTCACCCTCAACCACTCGCTTCAGCGACTTAATCAACTCCTCCTTCAATCCCTTCCGAAAATCTACCTTCACTAGCCTTGACAACACCGTTTCTGGTATCTTTTCAGCATCTGTGGTGCACAGAATAAACATAGTATGTGCCGGTGGCTCTTCAATCAGCTTCAATAAAGCATTAAATGCCTCCTTGGTCATCATGTGAACCTCATCAATAATAAACACCTTTTTTTTCAGTTTACTTGGCAGTAAATAAGCTTTATCTTTAAGTGATCTAACATCCTCAATTCCCCTATTCGAAGCCGCATCCAACTCCAGCACATCAATACTTGCTCCGCTTAATATTTCCTTACAATTTCCGCATTCTCCACAAGGTTCGACACCCGTCTTGTTTTCACAATTTACAGCTCTGGCCAATATTCTGGCCGCCGAAGTCTTTCCGGATCCTTTTGGTCCGGCAAAAAGAAATGATTGTGGTACTTCTTTGTTGCTCAGAATACTCTTAAATTTTTCGGATACATCAATCAAATCTAAATCTGATATTTTCAGTGGCCGATATTTCAAATGAAAAACTGACATCAAACCCATTTAAGCAAACCCCAGTCCACTTAGCAATTAGTCTTTTTTATATCACTTCAATAAATTGTCTAACCCATGGGCTAACCATTCACCCAAAATTTGCCTTTCGCTTTTTTTTTGATACTTCGCTTCATATTTAAGTTTCTGAGTACATATCACAATATCTCCAAGCCGAATCTTTCCGTCAGCATCCTTTTCCCGCGACATCGGAAAACCCAATACTTGAGGAATATAATCCATCCCTCTATATAACTGGTTTAATTCTTTTGCCTTTTTTCTACCCACAAATATCACACTCAACTCAACATCCTTGCTATAACCCCTCTCTTTTAAAGCTTTCTTTGACAGCTCCTCAACTTCATCGGAATTTACCCCGGTGTTAACAGCTTTTTTAATTAAGATATCAATGTTATCCCTGCTCACTTAATTTATCCTTAACAATTCTTGACACGGTATCCCCACTAGCCCTTCCTTCTATTTTCATCATAACTTCTCTCATTACTAAGCCAAAATTTAATCCCACCCTATCCACCACCTCATCAACAATAGCCCTTAACTCTGACTCACTCATCTCTAAAGGCAGATAACCCTTTACCACTTCAATCTCATAATCCAAAGCTTCTACCAAGTCGCTTCTACTGGCCTCTTCAGACAACCCTCTGGATTCTTCCTTATTCTTTAGCTCTTTACGCAACACACTAACCTCTTCTTTCTCATTCATCCCTCCTGGTGGAAGCTGCAATTCTCTTTTGTCAATAAGTGACACCAGATACCTCAATACTTCCACCTTTCGGCTTTCATGCTGTTTTAATGCAATCACACTGTCTGATTTAATCTTGTCCTTAAGAGACATACTTCCTGGAATTTTTAGCTCTCTTGCGACATTTCTCTTTCCACAAGATTATTTTCTTCTTTGCGTATCTTCCCTCGGATGGCTTGCTATAAGCAGTCCTCTTCTTTACTTCTTCAGTAATGTCTTCCTCAAGGCAAAGTCTCCGGAATTTACCGATTACATCATCCTTACTTTCACCTTTTTTCTTCTTTACGATAATTGGCATTAAGTCACCTCCTTTAGTTAATAGGCAATATTTTACCTATTATCTCTGGTTTTGTAAACACTTGATCATGTCCAAACTATTTATAGATCCATTATTATCATAATCAACTCCCGGTTTACATGTACTCCCGCTGCTTTCAGTTGCCGAAGTTGCGGGTGCTGGAGCACTTGTTGGAGCCACACTGCTACCCTTTATACATTGAATATAATCTAAAGCATTTACTGTTCCATCGCTATTGTAATCTGTTTCTTTATTACATGTTCCCGAAATAACACTACTCCCGCTGCCGACTTGTGTTGGCATTGTCGGCTCAAGTGTTACATCTGGCTCCATCACCCGCTCTGACTCAGACTCAGATTCTTTGGTCTTAAAAGAATACGGTATCCCGCTATTGTCATATATCTCTTCTCCAATCTTTACCCTAAAATAATAAGTAGTTCCTGACTTTAATGGCGACAGTGTCACTTGATGACTAGTTACCTGGCTAGTTTCGAGCGCTCTTAATAACAATGACGCAGGAGAAGTACCATATTCCACCACACCCATCGATTCCTTATCAGACATCCATGATATTACAGCTCCCCTGCCATCTTCATTGGCAGTAGCTACAACGTTTCTGGGCATTACATCCTCCGTAGCTCCACTCAAGTAAGTTTGAACGGTTTTAGCACCCAAAATACCCAACACCACCACCAAAACCATAATTACCATTACAATAATGGTCTTTACGTTTGCTTTTCCTTTCATAAAAATCTCAACAATAGAGCGCCTAACACACTGATTGTTCCAAAAACCAACAAACCTAATGTTGAAGCTATGCCTCCGGTTTGTGGTAATTCACTACTAGTAGTACTAGTTGTAGTAGTATCTGTCGTTGTTGTTGTAGTATTTGTATCAGTAGAATCACCACCAACTGCAGTCAGGGTATATGATCCGCTCTGATTAGCCGCACAGCTAACTACATCTTCCGAATTCTGATTGAACATGTTGGTGTCAGTTACCGAACCCGCCTGGCATGATAAATTTAAACTTGCCACACCTGCTGATTTAGCTTTTAATTTTATCCGAAGTAAACTACCCTTCACAATTTGACCGTCGTAAACACTGGAACTAGTAGGGCTTAACGTTACCTCAAACCTTCCGTTAGTATTTTGAATAATTGGAGTAGTTGAATCGAATATAAAACTAAAGTCAGTCGTATTGTTCTTTTCTACCGACACCACCTCTAACTTGGCCGGATCAAAAGTGGCTACTACATCCATCGCAATTATGCTCTGTGTCTCGGAATCAGCTCCAAGGTCAACCACAAAAGTACTCCCAACCGAACTCGAGTAAGTTGCAGGAGTCAAAGTAAAATGAGGCGCAGCACTAGCTACCCCGCCCTTTGCCATGGCAAAAATCATAAATATAAAGCAAATAATTGCAGCTTTTTTGTATCTCATTACTTAGTTACATTAACAGTTAATTTGTTGCTCGTAAAGAGCATTTCCTTCTTTGTATTATTGTCTAGAATCATGGTAACAGAACCATCATTTACATTACCAGTACTAACTTCAAATTCAAAATTACCTTCCTTTTTTGGTATTACATCAAAAGTTATCAAACTATAGTGTTCCGCCTTACTAAATAAGAATCCGCTAGGATCCATTGAATAATAGTTAACTACCATCATTCCCTTCTTTTCTCCAGAAAGCAAAACATTTGGCTTCTGCAGCTTTGAATCATATCCCAAATTGCTGACCTCAAAGGCGCTAGGATCGTACTTCACATACAAATCAACGGTACCAACCTTATTTTCATCCTTAGAAAGCATGCTAAGGTCAACTGAATATTTCTTTCCGACCTGCATATTTTTTGTCTCAACCCCAAACACCATGTCAAATGATTCCGTCCTGTTTTCTATCACCTTAACTTGATTATTCACCGGCTCTGTACTTTTGACTTCTGCGCTTCTGTCACCCTGGATACTATTAACCAGCACAACACTTTGCAAAATTACCACCACTGCCACCAAGGGTAGTAAATATTTTCCAAATTCATTATTCATCATTTTTCTCCTTTTTTTAATTAATTTGCTCCTGTCTTTCTTCGAGAGCTTGCATTAACCAAGTAACATCCAACGAATTGTGTACACAATTACCGTCAAGATCTCCTTTGTCCAAATTAGGTAAATCTTTCCCTCTGGCAATTGCCGCATCTCTTACATACAAGAAGTCCATACCATTAATCAGCCCATCCTGTTTTCCATCTTTCCCAGTTACGTCACCGGCCAATAACGGATATTTTGTAAAATCATAAACCTTACTTGTTTCTTTATCTTTAGTTAACACTAACTCACCCCCCTGTTTCCCATAAAACTCATCTTGGCCATCAACCGCATATTTCACCTGAAGATGTTTTGGTCCTTTAATAAGAACTGCTACATTCTCAGTATCTTCAAAATCTGTCAAAGGTAAGCTAACCTCATAAATAACCGGGTTTTCAGTCCCGCTTACGACTTCTCCCCTTACGTTACTGTACACCTTACTTACACCAGCATCTCCCAAGACCGTCAGTGTCATTGGCCAATTCATTGCACAACTCGATTGTTTATTTACACCCATAAAAGCCATCTTGAAATTTAACCAAGGCACTTCACCCGCTGGCGGCTCAACAACAGCCCCACTTACTACATAACTGGCATTTTCTACAGTGGTAATTTCTATGCTCTTATCCATATTGTTAGCTATATAGCCCGACATTACCGAATCACCTTTCATAATTTCAATGTTTCCGCTGCCTTCAGCTAAAGTCGTAAATTTAAATCTGGCAACATCAACAACTTTACTGCTAAGTTCTCCTGCCTTATTTGTTACTGCAGTCAAATTAACACAACTTTTATTGGCAATTTCCTCAAAAAATATTATCGGCTCCTCGGTAAAAACCTCCTTATCAATTATTTCAATTTTTTGCATAGCATTATCTTCAGTATCCGCAATTTGAAGTACATTATTGTCATAACACACAAGTGCCTGGACGTTTTGAATTATTGGCTCATCAACTCCCGGAACTGCCTTTAATATCACCGACACCTCTTCACCAATTTCTGCTTCAATTTCTGATGGTGCTAAATGCAAGCTCCCCTTTGCGTAATGAGCGCTTCTTCTCAATTCTTGCCTGTCACTAATTACCGCCATCACTGCCACTAACACTACCGCCATTAAAAGCATTATGATTATCGATGATTTGTTATTTTTCATTGTTTTTCCTGTTAATTACATAACATTGTTTGTTATTAAGCACCCCAAAATAATTGACCGGTCGATAATGTCCACAAAACCATCCTTATTTATATCGGCTGTCCAAGTACCTTGTACCCTTCGACCTCTGTTACTGACGTACTGTTGTTTCCATCCGCCCAATCCTATCTCTACTGCCTTATCACAAATGGTAAGTGTTTTTGTCGGAATTCCTGACAATATTACAGTCGGTCTTGGACTCACGGCAGTAGGAGATGGGGGGGTAGATTGCGTTGGACAAACAATATCCATATGTGCCTCCTGAGGTTCAAATTCAATTGTATAAGTACCCTGGGGCAATGTCCGATCCCACCTGACCATATGAGTATAAGGGTTAAAGTATCTGCCAAAAATCATACTGCTATGGGGAGATGTGCCTTTTGGTTTTAATTCAATATAGTCAACAATTGTGCTACCTGTCGACAAATTCTTACTTACTTTATAGTTAGCTTCCATCCCAAGATACACACTATTTGAAACATTGTTACTACTAATGGTAACCGATCTATTAGCTTCTCCGGTAAAAGTTCCGCTATTTCCTGTATCAAAATTCCAAACAAGTGGATTCGGTGGCCATTTTGCATTAAAAACATGAACATCCTTAGTTAATGTTCTTCCTGCCGGACATACAACCTTTGAATTAATAGTCCAAGTTAAATTTGGTACAGCAGTAGGAATTGGTGTCATAGTTGCTGTTGGCACAACTCTTTTCATATAAAAATTTACACCGTGCTTCCAATCAGAATCTCCGGTAGTAAAAGTAGCCTCACATCCGTTGCCATTGGCCACAGTTGCCCCATTACTATGAGTAAAAACGGCCCACCTATCGCAAGTTAAGCCACATTCACCGGGAGGTATCAATGTAACTTTTACTTGTGTGTTTTTGGGAACATTAAAGATATCAAAATGACCACCGTGCTCATCAGAAATCCACTTTACAGATCCGGCAGTAGTTGAGATAGAACCACCTTTAAAATTAGAACAACTGGTTCCCGGAGTCCATCTGTTACTCCCGTTAGGATCAAGCATTACACCATTAAAAGATATTGTACTTGGTTGAGGGTCATCACCGCCAACTCCTCCACAATCACAGCATCCATCACCAGCGACGCTACAATAAGATGAAGCTCCCTTCCAGGCACATCCACTGGCAGCACATTGATTTTGATTTGTGCACCAGGAGCAAGTCATTGCCGGAGCAGAAGTTGGTGCTGGAGTACTGGTTAACACTGTCGCCGGTTTAGTCGGAACTGGAGTATTCAACCCTGGAGTTTTAGTTGGAAGAGGCGTGTTGGTAGATACTGGTTTAGTCGGAGCGGGAGTATTGGTTGATGTTATTGGGATACAACACTTTCCCGGTGCGGGAGGGTAACAACTCAACGAACTTGTAGTTGTACCATTAACACAAGAAGAACCAGTCGGGATACACCAACCACCAGCCCTCCGACAGGCATTCTGTTCCTCTGGTATAGGAGTCACCGTACCTTGAGTTGGAACAGGCGTAGATGGATTAGGTGCAGGTGATGGAAGAGGAATCGCCGCTCTATTTCTCGTATCCTGATTCTGCTCAACCAACTTTGTTGCCACCGGAATTGCTACTGCCATAATCAAAAGACCAATAATCAATGGAATCTGAGCCAATCCTAAACTTCTCTTAAATTTGTCAAAATTTTCTTTCATTTTTGAAACTTTTTATCAAGCAAATAATCGCTAATATAATCAGTATAAACATCTTTAAAACACCGAGTCAACAAACAAAAATGAAATTACGCTGAAAACTAATTTCGGACTAGTCTGGCAATGTCTCCTGCCGTAATCAAAAAAATCAACCCCAACAAAATTATCATCCCTACACTATTTATAATTGATTCTATTCTCTGATTAGGTTTTCTTCTGGCAATCAATTCATACAACACAAACATAATCCTCCCCCCATCTAAAGCCGGAAACGGCAAAATATTCACCACAGCCAAATTTACCGACACCACTCCAAAGAAATGAACCACGGCCAACATCCCCTGATTTTCCCTGATAGTACTTGTTGCCTGGAACATTCCAATCGGACCACTGACGTCCTCCACGCCCTCGCCGCTTATTAATCCGCCAATCATCCTAACGACTCCCCCAACGATTATCTCGCCCCAAAAATATGCCTCTTCAAATCCAGCTACAATCCCCTTATAAAACTGATACCAGGGTAATTTGACCATTTCCGTATTCGAAATAGCTATTCCCATCCCGCCTTCTCCCTCCGGCGGATTTTCCCTAACCAAGATATTGACCGTCCTTTCTTCACCCTGCTTTTCTATTAACAATTCCACCGTCTCGCCTCTGTACTCATTGACTTTCTCTGTCAACTCGTCCGGCTTATTTATCTCTTCTCCGGCCACCTCCTTTATCCAAACACCCTCTTCTAATCCGACTTCATAAGCCGGTGATTCCGGCGCCACTCCAATCACTTTTACCATGTCAGTTTCCTGAGGCACCCCCATAATCGCATACACCACCGTAAATATCAAAACCGCCAATACCAAATTCATCAATACTCCCCCAAGCACTATGATCATTTTTTGCCAAGGATTTTTGTTGTTAAAAGCCCTGTCTCCCTTCCCCCCTCCGTCCTCTCCATAAAGACGGCAAAAACCTCCAATCGGCAACCAATTTAAACTAAAAATGGTTTCTCCGATTTTCTTCCCTTTAA
>CAZFAI010000001.1:38545-62424 GCA_964516555.1 uncultured Gammaproteobacteria bacterium | reverse complement strand
AGTAGAAATCAAACTCATACGCTCCTTAACCATTCTTTCGAACCTGGCAAGAGCGGGTCTAATTGCAATTTGGGAAACAATTTCCCCGGCGCGTCGAAGACGTCGATTGGCTAGGCTATCAATGTCGTCAATGCGATTAACTTCACCTTTTTGGAGCTGAACAAGATACTTAACTGTAGAAATTATGTCTTCCTGTTTTAAAATCCAGTTTTCAGGGTTGTTGTCATCGAAATCAAACCCAAATTTTTTATTGATTTTGTAACGGCCAACATTACCTAGTTCATAGGTTCTAAGATCAAAAAATCTTTCCTGAAAGAATTTTATAGCATTTTCCAAAACGACAGGTTCGCCGGGTCTGAGGCGACGGTAAAATTCCAAAATAGCTTCTTCAGAAGTTTTTGAAGGATCAGCCTGAATGGTGGCATTTATATAATCAGAGAATTCTCCAACTAGTTGCTTGTCACCCAAACCGCAAGAAGCTCTTAAAATTATTGATGCAGGAAATTTCTTTTTTCGGTCAATACGGGCAAAGACTACGTCTTTTTTTCCAAAAAAAAACTCAAGCCAAGAACCTCTGGATGGACGGATTTCGGCATTATATAATATTTTTCCAGTGGAAGGATCATTTTCGCCAGTAAAATAGACTCCGGGGGATCTGACTAACTGGTTTATGACTCCCCTTTCGATACCGTTAATAATAAAAGTACCTTCTTCGGTCATAGTAGGGAGATTAAGGAAAAACACCTGCTCTTCCCTAACATCGTTTGTTCTTTTGTTGGTAAGTTTAGCTTTTACTTTTACCGGAACGGAATAGTTTAATCCCTTTCTTTTGGCAATTTCAGGGGTGATGGGTATGGGGTCATAAGATAATTCGCCGAGTTCCAGCTGCCAGTTATTGCCGGTGTAGTCAAGAACGGGAGAAATAGATTGTACGGTTTGGCGAAATTCGTTTTCAAGAAAGTCTTGCCATGATTCTTTTTGGATCTTTATTAAGTCAAGCTTCGGAAGGTTAGGGTGTTTTTTGCCCCAGTTTATTCTTTTTGCGGAAGGCATCAAAATTATTTAAATTTCTAAAGAATTGAGGCGAGTTATGTGCCGACGGCTCACCAAATGTTTTGTATTATAGCTTTAATATGTATCCCGGTCAAGGGACATATTATTGAGGGAGAGAAGTGGACCCTTTGACATCGACATCTGTATTTTCATCTTCCTCTACAAGTGAGTTGTCGCAGGCAATTTCGGTACAAACGACTTCCAATGTTTCCTGACATGTACAGGTATTGCAACCATCGACAGCATCAAACGATTCTCCGACTGCGTATTGTGTACCATTGAGGATACATGAACCAGCGGATACAATTGTTGGGATGTTTTCGGGTGAATCTGTGACGATTTCTTCAATTTCCTGGGGATCATCGGGGCTGAAGAAAGGGATGGGTACGGGCTTGCTGGTTATCAGACTATAAGCGTTAGCACCGACAACAATTAAGAACACCAATACGGATAAAATAAACAGTACTTTAAATAAACCGCCTCCTGATGGTTTTGATTGAGGCTGATTGGGCAAGACACCGGCTACGGGAGGATTAGTAGGCGGATTCTCCGGTTGCGAATTGGGAACTGTTAGATCTGCTGAAGGGGTGGGATTGTCATCCTCGTCTCTAGCCGGTAGAGGGCTTGACTCCAGGTCAAAATTTGGCTTAGTATCTAAGTTTTCCACAGAGGGAGGAGGAGTGGTATCGGGAGCAGGAACCGGAGGGACGGTGGATTCCTTATTTAAAAGAGAAATATTGTCATTACTTTTGAGCGAAGAATTAATTTCAACTTGTGGAGGAGTACTATCGGGCTTTGGGGTGGGGGTTTCTGTTACAACTGGTGATACTTCAGGTTTTGAAGTTATTTCGTTTGTTTCCTGAGCAGCGGGGACTATGTCGTTTTCAGGTGGTACTGCCATAGTATTTTCGGTTTTTTCTTCAGGAGCTAAGTCAGTTGCTGTCTCCTGCAAAAGTTGGGGTTCTGCCGGAACTTGCTGAGTCTCAATTTGATTGGTGGGTTCAACTTTTGGTGTGGGTTCAATTACCAATGGTTGGGCGGGGGTTGATAGTGGATCCGTGGCAGGTTGCTGGGGCTGCTTGGCGACCTCTTGAGCATATTTGTCTAATATGTCCTGATAAGATTTTTCAAGTTGAGGATCATTCTCTTTTTCTTCAGCTTCAACGGGTTTTATGATACTTTCATCGTTTGGTTTTAGATTATTTTGATCCATGAATTAATATCTCATTTACAGCAATGGATTGTCAATGTAAAGCTTGCGCAACAACCGATTAGTTACTATTATTAGTTTATGAAATTTAAAATATTTTTCCTGATCATTTCGGTTATTGTTTTAGTAGGGCTTGACAGTGCGGCTTTGGCATCCGGGTTCAATTTAACTCACATTGGTAATTTGAGTACCGGAGGGAGGCAAATAAGCCACTGGTGGTATACAGGAGTGAACCCGACATTCAAAGGTGAGGCGCTGGCTAGCAGTCAAATAGATATAGTAATCAACGATCAAACTTATCAAGCTACTGCGGATGAATCAGGACAGTGGTCATTTACGTCACCCGCTGAATTGAGTGCGGGGGATCATACTATCAGTATGTCAAACTCAGGAGCAACCATAAATTTTACCCTGACTCTCGGCTCAGATAATGTAGACTGGCAGTCAATTGAGGCGGGTGGCTCTGATGAGAGTTTACCGGCAGCAGGCGTGATGTTGCCAACATTACTTTTAACTGGACTGGGTGGCGGATTGCTATTTGCCGGTAAAAATCTGTGGAAATAAGCTTTTTGCTAAAATAGAGCCTAAATGAATCGAATTTCTAAGAATGTTTTTGTTAAAACCTTTGGTTGTATCCAAAATTCAGCGGATTCAGAAAAAATTAAGGCGTACTATTGGAATTTGGGATATAAACTATGCGATTCCTGGAAAGAAGCCGCTCTGGTAGTAATCAATAGTTGCATAATTCGTGAATCTGCGGAAAATCGGGTATACGGATTGATCGATAAAATTAACAAGTTCAACAAAACACACAATTCGGATATCAAAATTGTAGTAACAGGTTGCCTTGTTGGTGCGGCAGTAAGAGAAAAATCAGGACAAAAACTAAGAAGATTAAGGGAAAACTTTGGGTCAGTTGATAATTTCCTTCCAATTGAAAAAATCAGTTATGACATCGAACCTTTACGAAATAAGATTGGTGCAGCGCTGATTCCGATAAGCAATGGGTGCAACAATTTCTGTTCTTATTGCATAGTTCCGTTTGCCAGAGGAGAAGAGGTGTCGCGACCTTTTAAAAATATATTGGATGAGGTGGATAGCGTAATTGATCGGGGTTTCCGCGAGGTTGTGCTGATAGGCCAAAACGTTAACTCTTACGGGTCGGATTTGGTAAAAAATAAGCTGTTTGTCCTGCCCGATGGCACAAGTGTAAGCCCAATAATGGTTAGATCAATGGGGAAAAGTAGGGTACCAACCTTATTCCCCTATTTGCTGGAAGAAGTGGCAAAAAAGAAGTTAGACAAGATATCATTTGTCAGTAGCAATCCTTGGGACTTTTCAGATGAGCTAATTGAGACTATTGCTCAAAATAATAATATTGATCGTCTAATTCACCTACCGCTACAATCTGGTGACGATGAAATATTGAAACTGATGAATCGCGGATATAGCGCCAAAGATTACTTGGCTTTGGTTAAAAAAATTAAATCAAAAATTGATGAAGTCAGAATAAGCACTGACATTATCATTGGCTTTCCCGGCGAAACGGAGGAAAAGTTTTTAAACACTGTCAAAGTTTGTAAACAAGCCGACTTTGAGATAGCTTATTTAAATAAATACTCTCCTCGAATCGGAACAGTATCGGCAAAATTATATAAAGATGAAATTACACAGGCAGAAAAAAGAAAAAGATGGAATGTGCTAAACGAGTTGATAAATAAATAATTATTGTAAGTACAGTTGAATGTTTCTATTGTGCTCGTCGAGTGTTTTGGCGTAGTACATTTTTCCGTCTTTGCCGGATATGTAGTAAAGATAATCGGTCTCCTTAGGATTGAATGCAGCATAAATTGAATTGTAGCCGGGATTACAGATAGGGGCGGGGGGAAGTCCGGGGTATTTATAAGTGTTATAGGGAGAGTCAATTTGGCGGGTGTCCTGACCGCTTATGGGCTGCCAGTATTGAGTTGGTTTTCTTTGGCTATCTTTGGCGTATTGGATGGTGGCATCGACCTGAAGAGGCATATTTATATTGATACGATTGATCAGGATTCCGGAAATAATCTTTTTGTCTTCGATTAATTTTGCTTCCCTTTCTATTAGTGAAGCAAGAATTATTATTTGCTCTGAATTATATTTTGTGTTTTTGGCATTGTTTTCAGCTTCCTTAATTTTTGAATTAAAGTTACTTTCTATTTGATCTAAAACTTGTTGCGTAGAATATTGGTTTGGAATTAGATAACTGTCAGGGAACAAGTAACCTTCTTTAGTTTTGGCCAGAGCAATAAATTCATTTTTGTCAATTTCGGATTGTTCGGGGATGCTGTTGGCAATTTCTTCGGCTCTGGAACCATCAATAATTTTTAGCCAATAATCATGACTGCCTCCTTTTGACAGTCGGTTAATTATTTCCGGAGTACTGTTTGATGCGCTCAGATTAAATGTACCAGCCTGAAGTTTTTTGTTAAGTCCGATGTAATAGGAATACAAAATGAAAACATACTTGTTACGAATAAAACCATTTTTTTGAAGCCTACTACCGATTATATTTAGACCTTCACCCTGGTTGATTACAAAATTCCTGGATAGTTCCTGTTGAGTGACTGGAGAAAGATTGATACTTATAAATAATCCCGTGCATAGCAGAAAGAGAACAAAGATGCTCGAAATTATGATAAAAATCCTTTTCATTAGATCTCGTCAAAAAGAGCACGGCGGTACTTATTATTTTTTGTATCATGTATAAAAATGCGGCCGCACTTACAAGTGACAGTAATTTGTCCCCTAACCTCTTTCCTTTTACCGATTAAAAGCGGAGTCCCGCAACCGACACACCTTCCTTGAGATAACAACCAAGCTTGAACTGGGGCGATTAGATTTTTTATCATAAATTATTTAAATTTTTAATCTACAATTCTCCTTAGAATTACAGCGGCAGCTACTGAATCAATGTCCTTCTTGTAGTTCTTTTTCTTTTTTTTGTTTGTCTTGTAAATTTCGAATGCTTCAATTGTAGAAACCGCTTCTTCGATGGTTTCTATAGGTAATTGTAGCATGTGTCTAAGCTCGTTTACGAACAACAAGGTCTCTTTGGCAACAGGACCTTGTGATATTCCTACATAAATTTTGTTTATCCGATAAGTATCGACGACTTTATTTATGTAATTAAGGGTTGTACTGTCATTTGGAATAGCAGTTATGGGCTCAATAATTCCGGAAATTGAAACTGCCAATCCAATTCTTTTGGTACCATAGTCAATTGAAAGAAGATTCATAAGTTATTTTACCAACTAGAAATCAACAATCCTGGATCTGACTACAAGCCTGCGAAGGTAGGTCCCGGGAGGAGAACAGGTAATAAGTGTTAAATATCTGCTGTCAAACCTTTGATCCAACACTGAAAGATCTGTGGGTTGTACTTCAAACATTTCCTCGACCAGGTATTTATAGGTAACGTTGTCATAATCAATAATTATCTCGTCACCGGTTTCGAGTCTGTAAAGTGTGGAAAATATTGTCAGGTAAGATTTGGGGTTAAAGAATTGGGGCAGAACCGAATGACCAAATACAACTGAGTTTCCCAGTTGACCTGGTAGCGCTGTTTGGGGGTACTGAATCAAGCTTTTCTTCAGATCCATACTGCCAACATCAACAATGGCATCGTGAACCTTTAGTGTCGGGATTGACAAACGATACATTGTGGGGCTACCCGGAGGAACAAAGTTTTCAAGCTTTTGATTGTCAACATCATTTACGAACCAATTATTAATTTGGGTATAATCTGTGGCTAATTCTCCTAATATGTTGCCTGAACGATTGTAAAACTTGGTAGATAAAGGATTAACCATCTGGTTGAATTTTTTGGAATATTCAAGTTGAAAGCGTAGGATGGGCAGAACTGCGGACATAAAGATGAGACAACCAAGGCTAAAAAAGATTAAAGCCAAATATTTTTTCTTGGCCTTGGCTACTGGGATACGCTCTGGTTTTTTTACGTAAATATAACTCACAGTGCTTCGGTGATAACTTCAATGTCAATATTATCCGGCTTAAATGGCATTGGATTTATAAAATTAAGAAAAGAGAAATTTCTTTTAATGTTATAGTTGTAAACACGGTCGATTGTTTTTAAATAATTTTCGGTTTTTAATAGGGATTTACCTTTGATATTAGATCTAATTTCGGAGTCATGAATTTGAGGGAGTGCTTGTCCGGAAATTCTAATAAGAGCCGAGGCCCTTTCCGGTGCCATATCTTTTATTTCATAAGAAACATCAAAGCTGTCAGCGTCAATTTCAGCCTTGTCAAAGTTCTCCTGGCCACTTAAAAACGAGCTAATTATTTGTTTCTTGTTATCCGGGCTAACAACCATAACATTAACAGTAGCGTTGATACTGGCACTTAGCTCTTCAGCCTCTTCCCCTTCTTCGCGGTTAAATTCAACCCGACTTTTTTTGGTTTGTATAGTATCCCTTATTAATCCTGATAAGTTTGAAAGATCTTCTTCAACCTTTTTTTCCAACTCAGCCTTTATCCCCGACTCAAGCCTTTGTTCCAAAGTTTCTTTGTCAGCCTTACTGACAGCTTTTATCTGCCTCTTGCTACCTCCGGCAAATGCTTCACTGGCTTTGGCAATCAAAATACTTTCCGAATGGTCCTTAAAAGTTAATTTCGCATCCTTGGGAATATTATATTCAGGACCGATGTCTTTGGCGATAAGCAGCGCTTTGGTTTGGCCTAGATTGATAATTCCTTCATCAAGATCAGAGCTGCTGGCAGCAACAGATACGGGGTTTACAAGCTCAAAGTTCCTTCCTGAAGAGTCAACCAGAATGGTATTTTCCAAAAGATTTTGCGTTTTATCCTGTTTGTTATAGATAATTATTTCTCCCTGGGCTTTTTCACCAACAGTCTTTTCGCCGGTGGTGGGTATACTGTCAGAGGCAGTAACGGCCAGTGTCTTGCTTTCGGCAGGAATTATTTTTTGGGTTACATCTATGGCAGAAGCGGCAGTATCGATGGTAACCTCAGCTGAATAATTGTATTCATAAGGAGTCGCGAACAACCGAATATGAGCTTTGGAAAAAAAGAATGGAATAAGCAACAAAAGAGGTGAGGCGGCCGGAAGCAAGAATAGTATTCTTCCTGTTCTTTTCGGGAAATATGGAAGCTTTAATAGAGATAGGGATATCTTGGGAAGTGATATTTTCCTTTGCTTTTTGGGAGCTGATGGAATTTCTTCCATAACTTGTGGCACAGAATCTTGAATAACCGTATCTTCGGGTAATGGTAGATCGCCACTTGAAGATGGCGGTGGCGGAGATTCTGACTCGAAAGTACCAAAACCTAATTCGGTTGGTGATACTTCACGAATGTTGTCGATATCTACAACGGCAGGGTTAGCAAAAACCACTTGAGGTTCCGGGAACTCTTCTGTCTGTAAAACTTCAGGTTTATTGCCATTTTCACTGTCGCCACTATCGGAATCTATTTCTTCAATCTCAGTGGAGTACTCTTCATCAAGTCGACTTTTTGGAGAAGGAGAAGGTTGGAGGTTGTCAGGATTAATCTGAGAAGCAATAACTCCGGTAAAAGTTTTGGTTAGACTTTCCAGAGAAAGATGACTTATGTCAGGAAAATGCAGGAAGGTCTCTGTGCCCTTTTTTCCAATCCAAGGATAATTTTTTAAGGAACTGATTGCTTCATCATCAACATCACCAAACACAATAATTTGTGGCGGAAGAGTGGAATCGGTGTTTAATTCTATAAGAGCCGATTCTACCAGTGAAGGGCTAAATTCATTTGGCATTGGCTTCCTGATTCTTTCCTTTATTTTTCCCAGATAAACCAATGAAATAGTTATGCTGTTGTTGTTTTGATTGACTAATACGAAACTGGCAGGAAAACCATCTTTGAGATTAGCTTCTTCGACGATGGCTTCGTCATTGGCAATAAAACCCATGGGTTTTAAGTTGAGGTTTTTACACAATGGTTCGATTAGGTTTCTCTTTTCTGAACTAATTTTGCCATCGGAACCAACCCAGAAGGGAGGCAAGATAAAAGCGGCATTTTCAGGTTCCTGATCTTCTGAAAGATCGGCCTTCAGACTTGCCTGAGACAAGGAGGCGTCAACTGCGCTAATAAATGATTTTTCATCTTCAGTGTTCCATGTTACTTTGCCACCGATAGCTGTTATGGAGTACCGATTTTCTTTTATTAGAACCAAAGAAACAAGGACAGAGCCGTCTTCAATAGAAATCAGCCAAAAGTAACTTTGATTCATTTATATAAGGATACAATATTTTGAAAGGCTTGAGACTACTTTAAATGTGCGTAAATTCTTCTTTTGCCAGATCCGGCGGATTCTTCTTTGAAAATTTTGAAATTACCCAGTTCTTTGGTATTGCTAACATGAGGACCAGTACAAACTTCCCGGGAAAAGATGTTGTCACTGTTACCAATAGTGTAGACAGAGACTACTTCGGGGTACTTGCCTTCAAAAAAAGCCAGTGCTCCACTGTCAACGGCCTTTTGAAAAGGCATGTCCTGACAAGTGACAGGGAGGGCCTTGTTTATCTGATCGTTTATTACTTTTTGGATTTCCTGAAGCTGGGTATCGGTCAATTTATCGGGGTAAGAGAAATCAAACCTGAGGCGGTCGGTTGTAATATTGGATCCGGTCTGGTGTACACCCTCCCCCAATACTTGACGCAGGGCTGAGTGGAGCAGATGGGTGGCTGTGTGATATTTAGTAGTTATTTCAGAGCGGTCCGAAAGGCCGCTTTTGAATTTCCCGGCAGAAAGGGTGCGGGATTTCTCCTGATGCTCAAGTTTGGCCTGATTGAACTCTTCCAGGTTTATTCCTTTTCCGTGCTTGCCAAGCTCTTCATTTATCATCTCCAAGGGAAAGCCATAACTTTCATAAATTTTGAAGGCATCCTGTCCGGTTATTGTTTGTTTTTGAGCAATTAGTTTGTTGATTTCTTTGAGCCCATTATCAAGGGTATTTCTAAATTTCTTTTCTTCTTTATCAAGGGATTCCAGGATATGTGGTCTGTTTTGATCTAATTTTGGATATATTCCGGCATAATTATCCTGATTATCTAAAACCGCTTGGGCAACTTGACTAGTAATGTTTTCTTCAATTCCTAACAGTTTTCCCTGACGGATTGAGCGACGGATGAGGCGACGGAGAACATATCCAGCTTCTTTGTTTGATGGTTCAACACCATCGGATAGGATAAATACTGCCGAGCGAATGTGGTCGGCAATAATCCGCATAGGCATGGGAGCATCAGAATAATTTTGACCGGATAGTTCTTCAATTTTTTTAATAATTGGTCGCCAGATATTTGTTTGATAATTATCTTCAAAGCCATTAAGAATGGCTAATGTCCTTTCCACGCCCATGCCAGTATCAACGTTTTTCTGTTCTAAGGGTGAATAATTGCCTTTTTCATCACGAAAATATTGCATAAAAACGTCATTCCATATTTCAACATAGCGACCCTGTCTTTGTCCTTCTTCGAATTCGATTTGTGGAACAGTTGGAGCAACATCCGCAAACATCTCAGTGTCAGGCCCGCAAGGCCCGGTGTTGCCGGCAGGACCCCACCAATTGTCTTTTTTGGGAAGAAAGTGAATGTGGTTATCTTTGAGGCCTAAAGACCGCCAAACAGCTGCGCTTTCTTCGTCTTTGAGAGCATTTTCATCACCAGCAAACACAGTAACATGAATATTTTTAAGCTGCTCTTTGGTAAGAATTTCTGATAAAAATTGATAGCTCCAAGGAATCATGTCTTTCTTGAAGTAATCACCAAGAGACCAGTTACCCAGCATTTCAAAAAAGGTGTGGTGGTAAGTATCACCAACATCTTCGATATCCCCGGTTCTAACGCACTTTTGGACATTGGTTAATCTTTTGCCTGCCGGGTGTGGTTGACCCAGAAGGTAAGGAACGAGGGGGTGCATACCGGCAGAGATAAAAAGGGTGGTTGGATCATTTTCAGGGACCAGAGAGGCGCTTGGGATTTCAGCATGACCCCTTGAGATGAAAAAATTAACGAATTTCTCCTTTAGTTCCCTGGCTTCCATAGAGAGATTATAACAAAATTCTGCTTATTTCCTGGATTTGACGAACATTTTTGGAGGAGTTTTCTTTTTGGTATCGGAAGTAGATTTGGGTTCTACAAACTCGATTTCAAACTTTGGTTTAGGAGCAGATTTATTTGTTGATGATTTTTTGGACATTTCATCCGGACTTAGAAAATTGTTGAAAATTTCCTGAATCTTTTTTTGAAAGTCCTGCAAGACTTCCGACTTATTATTTTTATAAATAATTATGGCAATTACTGCACCGATTACTGCACCGATAATCAGACCAAAAAGAAAACTGGAATTAGGCTGCCTGTAATCATCCTTTCGGGAAGTTGCCATGTCAATTCTCCTGTTTTTTGAAGAGGCTATTAAATAAATTTACGCCGTTTTTAAAGCCCATAAGAAACTCTGAAAAGGAAGAAACCGGTTGGGCGACAGAAGAGGTAATCAGTTTGGTGTCATCCAAAATGCCATTTGCTTTATTGAGAGTAGTTTTTAACTCCCTAAGAATTAAGATAAACCAAATACCTCCGGCAATTATAACTAAAGAAATTGAGGCGATACTTATTAAAATTATGATTTGTGTAATATCCATGAATTCAGTATAAAGGTTTTGGTAAATTTTGTCATTACTCGCCATTTACCAACCATTCCCTGAAGGTTGATTTGCCGCTGGGAGATTTGGATTCTATAACGATTTTGGTATTAGCGTCGCTTACAGATACTTTTTTCCTGAAGTTGCCCTCCGGGTCAACTATAACTAAATCCTGATTTACCCGAACTGTGGATTCGGGGTCGGTCGAACCACTAACCTCAATACTGGAACCCAATACGGCAGATTGGGGAGCTTCGATTTTAAGCTTTGGTGGTTGATTGAACTTAAAATATTCAGAGGTTAAATAAGCAGCAAAAAAGAGGGTGAATATTACAATTGCTGCTGTAAAGGTAAACTGAGGTGTAAAAGAAAAATATTCCTTGTTGATTGTTTTGACTTTCTTTTTTTGGGCAAAATCACGCCGAAAAAGTTTTAACATTTCCTGGCCGTTAAGTCCTAAGTATTGAGCATAATCTTTAACAATAAGAGAGCAGTACGGTTCTTGAGGGAAGTTGTTAATGTTTTCGGATTCTATAGCTTCAATGTATTTTACGGGAATTTTTAGTTTTTTAGAAATTTCAACAATTTCAAAATCCCGGTCGAGACGGGCATTACGAATAATATTTGAAGCTCTAAACATGTTTATTGTCATTCGGAACTAGAGTCGGGTGAGTTGTGGGGAATTAAAATGTCACGAGGTTTGGCACCTTTGGTTGGCCCGACAATGCCTGCACCCTCCAACTCGTCCAAAACCCTGGCGGCTCGGGCGTAACCAAGCTTGAGACGGCGCTGAAGTAGGGAAGCTGAGGCTTTACCGGATTCCTGAATTAATTTAACAGCATCGTCAAACATTGAATCACGTTCTTCCCCGTCTACCTGCATGACATTTTTGCTCATCGAAGTCGGGCTGGCAACTGGTTGACTGGTAACCATATCGTTATATTGCACATCACCTTTTTGAGATTTGAGGTATTCAATAAGATTATTTAGCTCTTTGTCAGAAACAAAACAACCCTGGATTCTGATAGGCTTGGCTAGCTCAGGAGGGATATAAAGCATGTCTCCCCTGCCTAAAAGTTTTTCGGCACCGGGAGAATCGAGAATTACACGGGAATCCATCATTGAAGCAACAGCAAAAGCAATCCTGGTGGGGATATTTGCTTTTATCAAGCCGGTTATGACGTTGACAGACGGGCGTTGAGTAGCAAGAACCAGGTGGATGCCGACAGCCCGGGCCATTTGAGCAAGACGACAGACATTATCCTCAACTTCGGCCGGAGAGAACAGCATAATTTCTGCCAGCTCGTCGATAACAATAACAATATAAGGTACGGACTGAAAGCCGGCCATATTGTTGTAACCTTCAATGTTTTTGGCACCGACTTCAGTAAACATTTTGTAGCGGTTTTCCATTTCAGCCACTGCCCATTTAAGTGCGGAGACAACTTTTTCCGGTTCAACAATAACAGGAGTAAGCAAATGAGGTATGCCGTTATACGGGGTTAATTCAACCCTTTTGGGATCGACCAGGATTAATCTAACTTCTTGGGGAGAAGCCCTGAAAAGAAGTGTAGCAATCCAAGAATTAATGCAGACTGACTTCCCGGACCCAGTCTGCCCAGCAATCAAAACATGGGGCATCTTGGAAATATCTGCAACTTTGGATTGGCCAGAAACATCTTTGCCAAGAGGAATAGTAATTTTTGTTTTGGACTGTTTCATGGCATCCGATTCCAATATCTGACGAATTGGAACGACTTCCAGGGATTTATTGGGTACTTCAATACCCACCAAGGAGCGGCCGGGGATGGGTGCTTCGACTCTGATTAATCCGCCGGGAGCAGCGAGAGCCATAGCCAAATCATTGCTTAGGCTAAGAATTTTTGCTAGTTTGGTACCCAGGGCAACTTCCAGGGCGTATTGAGTTACTGAAGGGCTATTGTTTACTTCGGCAACACGGGCTGTGATACCAAAGGAATCAAGTGTTTGCTCGATAATTTGAGCATTTTTGCGCACATCACCACGATCTGCTTTGGCACCGGGAGAACTGTCAAATATTGAGATGTCGGGATATTCCCAAATTTGATTAGCAGTAGAGCTTAGCGAACCTAGTGGGTTGTTGTTTGGCGACATTGAACCAGATTTTAATACAGGCGGAACATTGACAACAGCCGAATCTGATTGCTTATTATCTTTTTCGTTGTCATCCCCTTTAATAGTCAGAAGCTCAGATTGGAATATGCTACCGGAGCTTTTTTGTTTCTTGGCTTTCTTTTTTGGCAGGTTACCGATGGTGTATTTCTTTATTAAAGAGAACGAATTACTTAAAAACTTAAATATTTGGACTACTGAAGTATCAAAAAGCACTACAAAACCGACAATAAAAGAAAAGAAATAAATGAGAAAGGTCGGCACCGGTCCAAAAAGTATGGTTAATTGTTCCCAGAAAAAATCACCGGCTATCCCCTGCTTAAACAGACTAATTATCGAAATGAACATTATTGAAAAGCCGAGAAAGACGTTGGGTTCTTTGAGCGGCGATTTTATCTTGGCAAAAAGAAAAGCGATCAGGAGAAGAAGAAAGGGTACAAAAACCGACCCAAAACCGAATATGTTGCTCAAGATAAGATTGTACTGAGTAGGGATAGGACCGGTTTGGAGAAAAGAAAATATGGAAATGATAGCTAAAATCAAAAAGAATATGAAAAATATTGACTGAACGGTTGAGGGTTTAAGTCTCAGTCTGGGAATGATGCCACTTGATTTTTTCTTACGTCCACGCTTAGCCATGAATTAAGTATAAAGCATGGAATCAGCAAATTCTATCTTATTTTTTTAGAAGAGCGGCGACCTTGTCAAAATCAATTATTTTAATATCGGCACTATTGCGTTTTTTGTATTCAACACCACCATTTTCCAGACTTTTACGGCTAATAACTAAACGAATAGGGTTTCCAATTATGTCGGCATCGTTAAATTTTGCTCCGGCCGATACTTCTTCCCTGTCATCGTAAAGAACGTCAATATTTTGATCCTGCAGAGTTTGATAAAGACTGTCAGCTTTTTTCTTAAAGCTTTCGTCATAAAGGTCTAACCCAACCAAATGGACATCAAAAGGAGCAATTGAATCCGGCCAAACAATTCCTTTGTCATCGTAATGTTTTTCAACAACTGTAGCCATGGCCCTCCCAATGCCAATGCCATAAGAACCCATATAGAGCAGTTTTTCCTTCCCATCGGCGTCGACAAAAGTACCATCCATCGGTTTGGAATAGGTATAGCCAATATTAAAGATATTTCCAAATTCAATAGCCTTGGTTGTAGTTAGCGTATGGTTCCGACACTTTTTGCACAAAAAGCCATTCTCGGCCTGAGCGATATCACCAAGCTTATCCGGCTTGTAATCCCGTTTGATGTTTACGTTCATTAGGTCCATATTTTTGATATTTGAGCCACCATATGCGTTTTTGATTGTCTGAAGTGAGTCATCGGCAACAATAATCAATTTAACGTTCTTTTTTAGATTCTCCCTGATACCAGCCGGGGAAATAAAACCGGGCTCTGATTTCAGATCGGACCTAATTTCTTCGTCGGTAGCATGGCGAAGCTCATTAACTTCGAGGAGGTTTTTAAGTTTTGTTTCATTAACCATAAAATCACCCCGAATAATGGCCAAAATATAGTGTCCCAATTCGTCAACATAAACAACATCTTTAATTTGCTGCCAGAGAGGTAAATTGTGAAGTTTGACGCCATCTTCCATGGTTGCGCCACGGACAGCCTCAACTTTGCGTAAAGGTTTTTCGTCTTCGTCCAAATTTTTTTCTTCTTTAACAAATTCGGCTCTTTCGAGGTTGGCAGCGTAGCCACAGTCACATTTAACAACAGTATCTTCACCTACATCAGCTTCTACCATAAATTCATGAGAAACTGCACCACCGATTGCGCCACTATCGGACTCAACAACCAGAACTTCAAGGTCAAGTTTTTTGGCTATAACTTCATACGCTTGCCAGTATTTCCGGTAAGTCAAGAGCAAATCTTTTTCGCTAGCATGGAAGGAATAGCCGTCTTTCATAACAAATTCACGGGTGCGGAGAAGTCCACCACTGGGACGGGCTTCATCGCGGAATTTTTGGGAAAATTGGAAAATATTGACCGGCAGATCTTTGTAGGTAATATTAAATTGGTTGACCAGATCCATCATAATGACTTCGGCGGTGGCACCAAGAGTAAATTCCGATTCGTTACGGTCTTTGACACGCATCATGGCAGAACCGAATTTCTTGTCCCGATTGGCTTTCTGCCAAAGATCAAGAGGGTGAAGTGTGGGTACTATCAATTCCTGAGCACCGGTTTTGGCAATTTCTTCTCTAATGATATTTTCAATTTTCCGAGATACTTTGTAACCCAAAGGCAGAAGGGTATAGCGCCCGGCAGAAAGAGGACGGATAAAGCCACCTTGAAGTAGAAGGCGATGGCTGGCGACTATTGCCTGACTACTGACAGTCTTGCTAGTTTTACCAAAAAGTCTGCTATAAAGCATGAGTTATTATAAGATAACTAGACTTCAATTACCAAGGGCAAGACCATAGGTTCCCGACCGGTTTTCTGATGTATTATAGTTTCGACGTAAGCTTGGATCTCCTCGCGGATAAAATCAAAGTTTGCCGGTTTGCTTGTTACCTGCTGGAATTTACTTACCACTTCCTGTTTGAGGTAGTTGAGCAAATCCGAACTTTCTTTGACGAAGACAAAACCGCGGCTAAGAATAACCGGTTCTTTGTGAAGTGTACCGGTTTGGGAATCAACCAGCATAATAATGCTGATCATACCATCTTCAGCTAAAAGCTTACGGTCACGCAGGACAGTGGTGCCGACATCACCGATTCCCAGTCCGTCAATTAAAACTTTCCGGAGAGGTATTCTGAAATTAGTGTCGACGGTACCATTTCCATGAAAAGTGACAGTGGCATCATAATCGGGCATAATCACCTGCTCTTCCTTGTAACCCAAATTTTTAGCCATACTTTGATAGCTTTTGACATGTCGGAAATTTCCACCGATGGGCAGAAGATATGCGGGTTTTACTAGGCTGATTAGAATGGCGTGTTCCTTTTGATAACCATGACCAGAGACATGGAGTTCTTCTTTTTCGCCATAAGTAACATCAGCACCCTGGCGAGCCAGGTTGTCTATCATTTCATAAATACCAGTAGTAGTTCCCGGGATATAGTCTGGAGATGAAAAAATAACTTTGTCGCCAGGTTTAATCTTTATTCTGTGTTTTCCCATAACAATTTTGCTCAAAGCAGAATCGGGTTGACCGGCAAAGCCGGCAACCAGGAAAATTAGTTTATTGTCGGGGAAATTTTTCGCTCTTTCCAGGGGAATCATATCAGCATCGGTTAAGTTTACATAACCAAGTTCCCTGGCAATACCAATTGCCCTGTCTATAGAGAAACCGACAACAACAATTTTTCTACCGACACTCTTGGCATATTCGATTGCCTGGCTCCAACGGACGATGTTGCTGGAGATTGAGGTGACGAAAACACGACCGGGAGAAGTAACAATTTCTCTTTTAAAATTTTCGGCGATTGATCTTTCTGAGGGGGAGAAGCCTTCATGGTCTGATCCGAGACTATCAGACAGAAGACAAATAACTTTCTTGTCCCCGACGTGTGCCATATGGCGGATATCTGATGGTTTGTTGTCCAAAGGAAATACATCAAGTTTAAAGTCAGAACCATGGTAAAAAACACCCATGGGTGTGTCTATGGCAAAGTGGAAGGTATCAGGAATAGAATGAGTGACAACCACCGGATCGACAGTAAATGGCCCAGCTTCTATCTCTGATTTACCATCATAAACGTGTAGGTTAGCCCTCACATTACTTTCAGCTAGCCTAGCATCTATAAAAGCGGCAGCTAGTTTTGGGGCGTATATAGGGATATTTTTACCAAGAATCGGAAGAATAAATCTAATGGCACCGATATGATCTTCGTGACCATGAGTGATAAATATTCCTAAAATTCTATCTTTTTTGTCCTGAAGGTATTGAGTGTCGGGAATTTGCAGGTCAACACCGAAAGCGTCTTCCTCGGGAAACCCGACACCGGCATCAACGATGATAATCTGACTTTTATTTTGGTCGCCATTGGGTATATATTCGTAGACGAACATGTTCTGGGTGACGTCGCCAAATCCCCCAAGGGAGGCAATCCTGACAGAATCGTAAGGAGTTTTGAACTGTCTAACTTGTTTTTGATAAAATTTTGATGGAACCGGTTGAGGGGTTCTTCTTGGTTTTGTTTGTTTGTTTTCCATATTATTAACTATTTAAATGCTGGCCTATTTTCCGAAAGTCTTCTTTCAAGGCCTCGAGGTTGGCCGTACTACGGAGTGCAGCTGACGGGTGATATACAGGAATAAGAGTCAAACTTATCCCCTGCCAGTCAATAATTCTAAATTCTCCGTGAACACGGCTAATCATATCGTCGGGTAAAAAATAATTAAGGGCAAAACGCCCCAATGTGACGATAATTTTCGGCTTTATAACTTGTAATTGAGCCTTCAAATAAGGGACACAGGCCCTAATCTCATTTGGAAGCGGATCGCGATTATCAGGAGGACGGTGTTTAAGGATGTTACAGATAAAAACTTGTTCCCGATTCAGACCAATATCCGCTAGTAATTTATCCAATAGTTTACCAGAATTACCGACAAAAGGCAAACCCTGTTGATCTTCATAAAATCCCGGAGCTTCACCGATAAAAACCAGTTGGGTGTTCGGATTGCCGTTACCCGGTACGGGGTTTTTGGCAGTTTTGTATAAGGGACAGAGAGTGCACTCGGCTACCAGCTTGGCAATATATTTTAGTTTTTGGGCGTTTGAAGAAGCAGTTACCACTGAGGAAGAAAATGTTTAACATTGGTTTCGTCAACAACAACCTGCTTGGCTTTACCTTCGAAGATAATACGAGCAGTTTTTCGACAAAGGCCTTCAATATTTCGCTTAAGAGTTCTGACTCCGGCATCGAAACCCAGAGGACGAACTACCTGAGGCCATACGTTGTCGGTGATTTGCAATTCGTCTTTTGACAGGCCAGCTTCAATAATTGCTTTGGGAAGAATATAATTTCGACCGATAGCAATCTTTTCCTCATCGGTATAAGAAGGCATTTGAATAACTTCAAGGCGGTCCATCACGGCCGTGGCAATGCGATTGGTGTTGTTGCAGGTAGCCACAAAAAGTGCTTGTGAAAGATTGAATGGATAGTCAACGTAATGATCAACAAAGGCGTTATTTTGTTCAGGGTCAAGAAGTTCTACCAAAACACCCATAATCGTATTGAGGGCTTCGTCGGAAACACGGTCAATTTCATCCAACAAAATAACCGGATTGTTGACTTTTACTTGGGATAAACCTTTGATGAGTTGTCCCGGTTCGGCATCCTGGTAATATTTAGACCGACCGCGCAGATAGTGGGGGTCGCCCAGTCCTCCAAAAGGAATGCGGATTAGTTTCCTGCCCATGACATCGGCGATAGATTTGGCCATGGTTGTTTTGCCGGTACCAACCAAACCTACAAAAAGCATAATCGGGGCACGAAGCGGTTGCTCGGGTTGACGGTTCTTTTGAAGTGCCAAAACGGAAATATATTCTAAAATTCTTTCTTTGACTGATTCCAGCCCATGGTGGTTCTCGTTTAACTTTTCCTTGGCAAATTGAAGATCCAGAATGTCTTGGGATTGTTGAGCCCAGGGAAGAGAGATTAGGATGTCAATATACTTTGAAGCCGATTGATAATTTTGCCAAAAGCTTCCTTCCGATCTGGAATTTATTTCCAGCTGAGAAAAAAGTTCATTTAACTTGTCAACCAGACCATCAGGCAGATTGATAGTTTTAATTTTGGCCGTGAGATTGGCGATAGCTTGATCTATGGTCAAGACTTGATTATCCATTAATATCAGTATACATTAGCGACGGCGGTCTTGGGGACGGAAGGGCGGTCTGCCAAAACAAGAATGATTACGATCAAAAGGCGGCCGATCTGATTGAGGTTGCCCGGGGTGGGCTGCTTTGAACTCCGGAGCTGATAGCTTTATCTGACGATTGTCGTTAAAACCAGAGATTTTGACGTGGACTTTGTCGCCAATTTTTATGATTGATGACGGGTCTGACAAAAATCCTCCGGACATTTCAGAAACGTGAAGCAAGGCTTCGCGACCGGGTAAGAATTCAATAAAAGCACCAAAATTTTCAACTCGGGTGACAACTCCGTCGTATTCCTCGCCGATAACAACTTCTTTAATCATGGCTTCAATTTCCTTGGCTGCGGCAAGATTTTTATCGTGATCAAGCGATGAAATTGAAGTTAGACCATTGTCGTCGATATCAATTTCAACACCGTATTTTTCCATCAAACCCTTGATGGTTTTGCCGCCACTCCCAATTATTTCACCTATTTTTTCTTCGGGAACAGCGACTACGGAAATTTTGGGAGCAGTAGGAGATAATTGCGGACGGGCAGAGGGCAACACCTTCTTCATCTCGTCAATAATCTGCAACCGGGCTTTTGTACTGGCAGTAAAAGTTTCACGAATCATGTCCATTGTCAAACCTTCGCGCTTGATATCGAGTTGGATGGCGGTGATGCCATCAGTAGTTCCAGTAATTTTGAAATCCATGTCACCATAATGATCTTCCAGTCCGGCAATGTCAGTTAATAAAACATATTTATCTTTGTCGTCAGACATCATACCAACGGATATACCCGCCACCAAGTCTTTGATTGGTACACCAGCATCCATCAAACTTAAAGTTGATCCGCAAGTTGAGGCCATTGAGGAAGAGCCGTTTTGAGAGAGTACCTCAGAGGTTAAAGCAATGGTATAGGGGAATTCTTCTTCGGAAGGAATGACCGGAATCAGGGCTTTTTCGGCTAAAGCTCCATGTCCGACTTCACGTCGTCCAGGACGACCGAAACGGCCGGCTTCTCCAACAGAGAATGGCATGGCCGAATAGTAATGTAAATATCGTTTAGTGGTTTCGCCGGATGAATCCTGTAGATATTGTTTATCAGATAAGGAACTAAGAGTGGTTATGGTCAGTGCCTGGGTGAGACCTCTTTGGAAAAGAGCCGAACCGTGAACAGATGGTAAAATTCCTGCTTCGATATAAAGTGGCCTGATTTGATCGAACTCTCTCTTGTCATAGCGCTTACCACTTAGGGTGCTTTGGCGAATATGTTTTTGAATTAATTGGTGAAATGATTCGACTAACTTAATACCGAAACCATCTTCATTGTCAATTCTAGTCTGATAATCACTTTTGATTTTATTTAAAATCTCATTCTCGGCGACCATATGGCTGCCATCAACACCATTGCTTAAGAACTTGGCAAAATCGTCTTTATAAGTTTTGTCGAGCTCAGCCATTAGATCCTGTGGTGGCAATACCGGGGTATATTTGATTTTGGTCTTACCGACTTTTTGGGCAAAATCTTGAATCTGGTTATTAATTTCGTTGCCAATATTATGAGCTTGTTCGATGGCTGATAGAACCGTATCGTTATCGACAATTTTGGCATCTGCTTCGATCATGTTGACACCTGAAGGGCCGGTACAAACCAAAAGATCCATAGATGATTGGGCCATTTGGCTTGTAGTCGGATTGACAACCTGCTTACCATCGATAAGGCCAATACGGACAGCCGAAACAGCTGATTTGAAAGGAATGTCGGATATGGCTAGGGCAGCTGAGACAGCCGTAAAAGCGGCCAAGACGATATCATGTTCTTTGTCGTTGCTCAAAATGGTAGTAACCACCTGAACTTCATTCATGAAGCCTTGCGGAAACAAAGGACGGATTGACCTATCAATAATTCTTCCGAATAAAATAGCCGCATCAGATGGACCCAAATCTCTTTTGATCCACTTGCCACCTTTAATGATACCGCCGGCATAAAGTTTATCGACAAATTCGACGGAAAGAGGGAAATAGTCGCGGGTTTCATCAGTTTTACCCAAAACGACCGTAGCTAATACTTTAGTATTACCGTAAGTTGCCATAACTGAGGCATTGGCTTGAGGAGCAAACTTACCCGATTCAAGATTAATAAGCTGGTTTTCGATTTTTATATCGTGAGAATTACTGTTCATAGAACTATTTTTACATTTTTAAATACTAATTGCTGCAGGAGAATGAAGGAAATTATTTTTTCAAGCCCAGATCCTTGATTAATTTACCGTAACGTTCCTGAGTGTGTTCTGAGAGATAACGCAAGAGTCTTCTTCTTTTAGCAATTTTACTTAAAATTCCTCTTTTGGCCGGAGAGTCATGCTTGTTTTCGAGCAAGTGTCCTTGGAGTTTTTCAATTTCTTTGCTTAAAATGGCTACTTGAATTTCAGGTGAACCTGTATCGCCCTTAGCTTGGGCGTATTTTTCGATGATACTCTTTTTTTCTTCTTTTGTTAATGCCATGTGATAAGGCTATTTGCGGCAAATAATAATGCTTTGGCTTGGCTTCCAAAACGCCGCTTAATAGCTACGAATGTGATTATAACACAAATTATTTATTTACTGGTCTTGGGATAAAGTATTCGCAAGAAGGCTGGGTGGATAAAACAGCAAGAGATTCGACAACAATCTTATCTTCACCCCTAACAATCATTAGCCTTGCGGGGCTTTGACATATTCCGGTATGGGAACTCTCGAGTGTGTCCTTCCACGAACCTTCTTTGAGCTTGGCACGCAGAAACTCTATGGGCTTGGTGTCTTGGGCGGGTAAGAACAATGTACAGTCTTGGCAGGTGTTTTGTCTTTCCATGTTTTAGGCAGTAGGAATGGATGAGGGGGCGGGATTGTTGTCAGTTTGATTCCCGGTAGTATCGGATGTAGGTTGAGTGGCTCTCAAATTAATTGCTCCAGCCTCGAAAGTTTCAGGAGAAACATTAACGGAGAATGATTGGGTAGCAACGCGAAGACCAATGAGTAGGTTTTTACCGGAGTCGGCATCGAGTTCCATGTTGATCATTGGTAGCAAGAAGGTGAATATTTCGCAAAAAGGAGCATCCTGATCTACCAAAGTTTCTTTGGCCCAAGTTTTTTGAACATTTGAAGGAGTAATTAAAACCCAGTTGCCTTTGTTGACGATATCCTGATTTTGAAGCTTGGTTTCGTCACCAAGAATGAAGTTGACATCGGCAACAGATGATTGGTTGTTAACACTTATATTGTTATTTTCTATTTTAGGGGCGTTGTCTTTGGTTTTGACGACGAGATTTAATTTTCCGCCATCATCGTTATAGGAAACCTGATCGATTTGGTCAAGAGGGTATTCCAAAGAAACAATAAGATCATTGCTTGAAAGATTGTTGGTCAACATATCCAATCCGGATAGCTTGGAGTAGTTATTGTCGGTAGTTTGGGGAGAATAGACCTGAACCTGCTTTCCCTGTTTTTTAAGAGATAAGGCCAGGGCGAGAGCTGCACCGGCACTGTCAATGGTTAATTCGGGAACGACAATCAGGGCGTTTTTTGCGCCGTCGATTATGTTTTTGATGGAGTCAACTTTATAGTTTTTCATATTTGGCCTGCTTCCAAATTTTTTTTGACTAGTCTCTCTAAACATTAAGTTTTGAGACATTTATTATTTGTTATAGGATATTATAACATCATTTTCCTTAAAATCAACATAAGGCTTGAACGTTACGCCACAATCGTTTCCCATCTTGACGACATCAACGTCGTCTTTGCCTTGTTTTAAGCTGTCAACCGTAGTGTCTTTAATGATTTTTCCGTTTCTTTTTAAGTGGATTAGTGAGCCTTTAGTTATTTCACCCTTAGTCACTCTGACTCCCGCGATTCTAACTTTGTTTATTTTAAATTCGGCGACAACAGTCCCCTCGCCTAATATTGTTTCATCAATGGTCGGTTCCAACATTTTTAAAACCTGGGATTGGATGTCGTCGATAAGTTCATAAATAATCCTGGATTCCATGATTCTTACTTTATTATTTTCGGCTAATTTATGAATAAAAGGAGGCGTTTTAACGTCGAAAGCGAATATTTGAGCTCCTGAGGTCTGGGCCATAAAAATATCATTGTCTGTTACCGGCCCTACTCCGGAATAAATTACCAAAACATCATCGGTAAAACTACCTAAAAGTGCCTCCAGAGTGCCCTCGGTGTCAGCCTTGATGATTACCGGGAGCTTGGGAGTCTCTTCCTCTGTGCTTAATACAGGAGTGACGTCGGTTTGAGTAACCAGGTTAACTTCCTTTTGATCCTTAGTAATTAAGCTGCCAACAGGAGGAACTTTGTTAAATCCCAAAACTTCAACAGGCATACTGGGAGTAGCACTTTGAATATTTTGACCAGTGTAATCAATTAGAGCCTTAACTTTACAGGTAATGTCTTCTGCATATACCTGATCACCAACATTAAGAGTACCCTTATTAATGATTGCAGAAGCAAGTGGCCCCCTTCTTTTGTCAACTTTGGATTCAATTACAATAGCTTTCAGAGGTGCGTCGGGCTCGGATTTAAGCTCCATAACTTCTGCATTGAGAAGAATCATTTCCAAGAGTTCATCGATCCCCTCACCGGTTTTGGCAGATACGGGTATTACGGCAACCTGACCACCATACTCTTCCGGGGTGTGTCCAAGCTCTACCAACTGACCTTTGACCTTGTCGGGTTGACTGCCCTCCAGATCAATTTTATTCATGGCGACAATAAAAGGTAGTTTTGATTCTTCAATATGAGACAGGCATTCTTTGGTTTGAGCCATTATTCCTTCAGTGGCAGCCACCACCAAGACTACTAAATCGGTGGCCTGAGCACCACGTGCCCTCATATTAATAAAAGCGGCATGACCAGGAGTGTCGATAAAGGTAATCAGTTTTTCGGTGCCC
>CAZFAI010000001.1:30291-38535 GCA_964516555.1 uncultured Gammaproteobacteria bacterium | reverse complement strand
CTTTTTTTCTTTGACTGCGACTTGGTATGCACCGATGTGCTGAGTTATACCCCCAATTTCTTTCCTCCAAGCGTTGGTGGATCTAATTTTGTCTAAAAGAGATGTCTTACCGTGGTCGATGTGACCCATAACAGCCACGATCGGAGGCCTAAACTGAGTTCGAGTCTGTGCTTGAGATTTTGAATTTTCCATAAATATACCCTCCAAAGATAGGCTCGATTCAGAACCTAAAAATTATATTGCAGAAAAATATTATTTCTGCGCGGTGATTTTAATTTCCAGTCCGGTTAATTCCCCGGCAAGATGGACATTTTCTCCACCACCACCAATCGCCAAAGCCTGTTGATCTTCAGGTACGGTAACCAAGGCAATGCCATTTTCAATCGAAATAACAGTAACACCTTCTGCCGGAGAAAGGGCGTTAACTATAAACTGGTTAATATTTTTTGAGAAAGGAACCACGTCAACTTTCTCGTCTTCAGGAATCTCGCTTAATATCGATTGAATTCTGGACCCTTTTTGACCAATGCAGGATCCGACAGGATCGACTCCCGGTTGGGTAGAAGATACTGCTACTTTAGTGCGTGCTCCTGGGGTTCGGGCAATTTTTTCAACGATAACGGATCTGTTGCCTACTTCCGGAACCTCCCTGATAAATAATTGTCGAATAAATTCAGGGTCTCTACGCGAAAGAACAATGTCTTTTCGACCGTCTTCACTCTCACTGATAGCTTTTAACAGGAAAAGTTTTCTAGCACCCAAGGTGAGGGTTTCATTCCTTACCTGTTCTTCTTTGGGATAAACACTTTCTGCTTTGCCAATGCCGACACTCATCCTGAAAGGGTCTATCCTGAGTACGGTTCCGGATAAAAGTGTTCCAACTTTCTTTTCGTATTCTGAAATTAATACATCTTTCTCAGCTTCACGGATTTTTTGGTCGATTACCTGTTTGGCGGTTTGAGCAGCAATCCGGCCAAATCCGGGTGGAGTTACATCAACTTTTTGGTCACCGTCTATACGATAAACCTTGAAAGATCCGGTTTCCGGAGATAGTTCGACGGTAAATTCGTCTTCTTCCGGAATAATTATACCGTGTTCTTTTTGGTCTCTTTTGTAGGCAGATACCAGCCCCATTTCGATGGAGTCGAGGATTAACTGGACGTCAATATTGCGCTCTCCGGCAATTTGAGCCACAGCTGCGGCAAATTCGGTTTTCGGTAATCTTTTTAAATCCATAATATCTCCTTTTAATATGGGTAAATAAAAACGGGGACTGTCACGCCCCCATTCCATTTACACAAATTTAATCTTTGATATTATAACAGAGATTTTCTTTTAGGTTCAAGATTTTCTAATCTCCATATACCTGCTGCCGGATTTCGATTTTTTTGTTTCTAAGACCAGATTGAAATGTGGAGATAAGTTGTCCAATATATGTTGATACCTTTCATAACTATGATGATCTTGTTCGTGTATCAAAATTGACCCGTTTTCTGAGAGGCTTAAAATAAGAGATAAAAATACAAATGACAAATTGTCGTCTTTCTTAAAGTAACTAAGGGTATTGTGAGCGATAATAAGATCCGGGTGGGGAATTTCTCCGGATGAAGTCGGGAACAAAAGACCATATGGTGATTCAATCAGATAAGACACATTATTTACTTCCTGGATTGTCGAATAACTGTTACCATCTTTTTTGAGGCCGACTGCCATGGCATTATCAACAAGTCCCAAATAATTGATTCTCTCATGTCTTTTTTTAATGTTATTGGCAATGCGAGTAATGTTGCCAAAAGATATATCTACAACCGTGCTGCCTTCAGGTAGTGATGAAAATTTGTTTCTAATATCAAAAGACCCGTAATACAAGCCGTAATCAATGTCCCGGAAATAACTTCTGTCATGCATACTATCGATGCTTGGCTGTTCATCAAATGCCCCACGGTCAAATAAATAACTCCAATAAAACACGGGGCTATCATAACGAGACAGATCTTGTCCTACATGAATTGGTTTTGAGGGCACTACAACCCATAAGGGAGTTGCTTTAACTTTTTGACTGGTTTCAATTAATGCTTTGGCTGATTTGACACTATCCTGGTTGTGTGACTCAGAAAATTCAGCAAACTGTTTGGGATCGCCAAGATCGTAGTATGAAAGGTATTCACTTTCTTCGGGCAGAGGAGAGTCCACTCCTTTCACTTGAATTAAAAGTGGCTTAGTAGTGTTGTCAACGATCAAATCAACAGCCATCCTCTCCTGGCTCGGGTCTCCTAAAGTAATTTTACTCCCAGGATAGGTAGATTTAAATTTGAAATAGGCGTACAGGGTAGCAAATAATCCCCTGTCAAAAGTGTTAAATTTTGGGTAAATATCGGTGATCAATTCATCCCATTCAAACCCGTTAAAGAGTCCGTTGTAAACACCATAGACTTGCTGTTCACTCAATCCGTCTCTTTCGTGAAGCCTTTGAAAAAATGCAAAAAACTTGGCGAAGGTTTCATGTTCCAAATTAAATAATTTATCTGTCTGGCTTGAATCGCAGGCTGACAGGTCCAGTAAAGAGCTGAATGAGTTGGCAAGATCTCTGACAATAGGACCATGTTCTTTTATCAGAGGATTATCTTCAGACTCTACAGCCAACAATCCTTTTCTGACAGCAATCTTTTCCTCTTGGGTGAGCATTGGGGATGATCTGTTCTCAATGTGCTTCAGCTGGGTTAGAATCCTGGCTCTCTGAGACATATCGCGGAACACCTCACTGCCCTGCTGTAGCAATTTAATTCTCTCTTCGGGTTCATAATAATCGAATATCGAGTGTTCACCAAGTTTTTGATCTGCATGGCCACACCACTGACGGTAAATTGTTAGGACGGTAAAGGGCGTGTAAGCTTGTGGGGGTGGTATCTCTACACTACTACGGAACTGTTTCGTCTCGATCATATAGATAGATTATAGATTCAATTCTTTTATAAGTTCTTTTTGTTTGGTCGACAACCTGGTGGGGATTTCAACTTGGAGGCGTATATATAGATCACCGTATCCGTAACCGGACAGATCACGAATACCTTTACCTCTAAGCCTGACTAGAGTATTTGGCTGAGTACCGGGACGGACTTTTATTTTTATAGGTTCATTCAGGGTGGGAACTTCTATTTCGCCTCCCAGTGCCGCTTCCTTAAAGCTAATCTTGCGGGCAACAAAAACATCATTACCTTCTCGCTGGAAGGTGTCGCTGGGTAGAACGTCGATGTAGAGGATAAAATCTTTGAATTTTATTCTCTGACCATCATCGACTCCGGGCGGGATTTTGACAGTTGATTTTTTGCCTTCGACAACCACTTCTTTTTCAACACCGTTGACAGCCTCGAGAAAACTGATTTGAATTTTGTATGTAGGCAGGCGCGGACCTCTTTCACGACCAAACGAAGTTCCAAAGAACTGTTCAAATATATCAAAAGGATTACTGAATCCTCCAAATTCAAAGTCAGCATTACCAAAAGGGTTGCCGCCACTGGTATAAGTGTAGTGAAACGGCCCATTTTGACGGGTATAGGTGTTGCCGCTAAAAGGTCCGGAGTTGGGATCAAATGCAGCATGACCAAACTGATCATAAGCCTGCTTTTTTTGATCATTGCTCAGGACCTCATAAGCCTCGTTGATTTCCTTGAACTTCTCTTCGGCGTCAGTAGACTTTTTACGATCAGGATGATTCTCCATAGCCAGCTTCCGATAGGCCTTTTTGATCTCTTCTTTACTGGCATTTTTTGACACCCCTAAGATTTCATAGTAATCGCGTTTCATATATTAGTTTAGCTGACAACTTCGCCTTCCTGGGCATCGTCCTTGTTGTCCGAATCTTTCTTGTCAGTATCAGACTTTGGATTTTCCGGTCCAGCTTGACCTTCCTGTTGGTAAAAGGCAGCTCCGACAGTCTGAAGGATTTGACTTAATTCTTCATTAATTTTGTCGAGTTCATCTTTTTTGGCATCAGTTTTGGCCAGTACCTCCTTGGCTTGTTTGACTTTATCCTCGATTTTGGTTTTATCTTCAGCTTTTACTTTGTTGCCGAGATCGGTAATGGTTTTTTCGGCAGAGAAAATGGTGGCATCGAGCTTGTTTTTGGTTTCAACCATTTGCTTCTTTTCCTCGTCCTGAGCAGCATATTTTTCAGCCTCAGCCTTCATTTTCTCGACCTCTTCTTCCGAGAGGTTGGTAGCGTTTTGGATGGTAATTTTTTGTTCTTTGTTTGTACCCTTGTCTTTGGCAGTAACATTTAAAATACCGTTACTATCAATATCAAATGTAACCTCAATTTGAGGAACACCACGGGGTGCCGGAGGAATTCCGTCCAAAATGAAGCGGCCGAGAGATTTGTTGTCGGCGGCCATAGGACGTTCACCCTGCAAAACATTAATTTCTACCTGGGGCTGATTGTCAGAGTAAGTAGTAAATACCTGAGATTTTTTGGTAGGTACGGTGGTGTTTCTTTCGATAAGGGGAGTACGGACTCCTCCTGCGGTTTCGATACCAAAGGTAAGCGGAGTGACATCCAGGAGGACTACATCCTTGACCTCACCGGTAAGTACTGCTCCCTGGACTGCGGCACCGATGGCTACCACCTCGTCAGGGTTGACGGTAGCATTCAATTCTTTACCGAAGAAATCCTTTACAACTTGTTGGACTTTGGGCATCCTGGTCATACCACCTACCATTAACACGTCGGTGATATCGGATTTGGTGACATTGGCATCCTTGAGACATTGCTCAACCGGACCGATAGTACGCTGAATTAAATCATCAACTAATTTTTCAAGCTGGGTCCTACTAAAAGTAACGGTCATGTGAAGAGGTTGGCCTTCTTTCTGAGTAATGAAAGGCAAATTGATTTCCGTTTGTTGCGTGCTGGAAAGCTCAATTTTGGCTTTCTCGGCGGCTTCGCGTACTCTTTGAAGAGCCTGAGGGTCAGTGCGAAGATCAACGCCTTGTTCCTTTTGGAAGTTTTCCAGAAGCCAGTCGATAATGCGATTATCAAAATCATCACCACCAAGGAAGGTGTCGCCGTTGGTTGCTTTGACTTCAAAAACACCCTCGCCAATTTCCAGAATGGAAATATCAAAAGTACCACCTCCTAAATCGTAAACGGCGATAGTACCTGTGTTTTTCTTGTCCAGGCCATACGCCAGAGCGGCGGCAGTAGGCTCATTGACAATGCGCTGAACATTGAGGCCGGCAATCTCTCCGGCCTGTTTGGTGGCTTGACGCTGAGAATCATCAAAATAGGCAGGGACGGTAATGACTGCATCTGTTACCTTTTCGCCTAAATATTTTTCGGCGTCTACTTTGGCTTTTTGTAAAATTTTGGCTGATATTTCCTGAGGTGTATAGGCTTTACCTTCAACCTCTACGGAAGCTGTATTGTCTTTGCCGGGGACAATTTTGTAGGCAACTGTTTTTTTGGTTTTTTCGACTTGCGGGTCATCAATCCGACGGCCCATTAGTCTTTTAATACTGTAAATAGTGTTTTGAGGATTTAGGACCATCTGACGCTTGGCTAAATCGCCAACTAAACCCTTGACCGGTTCGACAACAGAAGGAATAAGGTTGCGGCCTTCTGAGGTCAATATAACCTTGGGGTTGCCGCCTTCCATAACGGCGACGCATGAGTTGGTAGTTCCTAAATCGATTCCGATTATTTTGTTTGCCATAGTTTTAATTTAAATAATAATTAGTAATTATTGAGTCTCCCTGCCGACAACAACTTGGGCCGGACGGAGAACATGGTCATTTAATAAATAACCTTTCTTGCGAATTTCGACGACATGATCCTGAGGACCTTCTGCCACATCAACACAGTCCATGGTTTTCGGATCAAATATTTGGCCTTGAGCTTCGACCTCTTTTAGTCCCTCGGATTCCAAAACACGGAGAAATTTATTGATGGCCATCTCCAGACCTGAATCATTCAAATGTTTTTGGGCTAAATAAAAATCATCCAGTACCTCGATCATTTTGGTTAAAATTCCGGTTGAAGCCAGGGTGATAAACATTTGTCTTTGGTTTTCGATCCGTTTTTCAAGGTTGGAATAATCAGCGAGAGATCTGGCTAATTTTTCCTGTAATTCGGCTATTTTTTGTTCTGCCGATAGGGCGGGTTTTTTAGTTTTTGATGTTTTCTTTTTGCTATCTGCCATAAATTATTTTTTAACGGGTAACAGTTGAAACCAATTCAGCAAAATAATCTACGATGGGTACAATAACTGTATAGCGGAAACGAGCAGGACCAATAATACCTAATATTCCCCGGTGCGGACCAGCTTCATAGGTCTGATAAACAAAACCGCAAGGCTCTAGGTGCTCGAGTCCCAAGTCTTCTCCGATAAGTAAATGGACAAATTCCTCACCGGTAGGATTTTGGACGGCCTCGGCTTTGTTTAAAATTTCAAACCAGTAATTAACATTATCAAGCAGGGAGAGGACGGTTTTGGTGACATCTATGTTGTAAAATTCCGGTTCTTCCAATAAGTTAGATGCTCCATAACTATAAAGATTTCCCTGATCGGTGGTGGCGATGGCCATTGACCGGGTTTTGTTGGCTAATTCCTTGGTGGCTTCTTTGATAAGACGATCAAATTCGTTGCGGTAATCCCAAATTTTTTCTTTGGCTCCAACCTCCTCACTTATCGAGAGTGTCTTTGGAGTCATCAGGTTTCTAACGTAGTATTTGAGGCCCATAGAAGTCGGCGATCTACCCGCAGAAAGATGACTTTTTTTGAGGTAGCCGAGTTGGGTTAGAGCTGACATTTCGTTTCTGATAGTGGCAGAAGAAATACCCAAAGAAAACTTTCTTTCCAAAGTCTCAGAGCCAACCGGACTGGCAGTTTCAATAAATTCCTCAGTGATGCATTTAAGAATTTTAATTTGTCTTTGAGTTAAATCGGCCATATTAGCAATATAATAAGTCGAGTGCTAGCGGGTGTCAAGGGCTAATTGATTACCTGGCCATAAAGAAAAAGGTGGCAAAAACAGCAGTGAGAAGAAATATGTTAACCAAATTACCTAAATTTAGAAAGAAAGTTAGTGCCAATAACAAAACATAAAAAACTATCATGAGATTGATTTTAAGTTTATTAGAAAATATGAAAGTAAATGACAGCAAAAAGAAAAATAATAACATAAAGAAAAATACTACTGACAATATACCTGAAGGCGGAATACTAGTTATGTAAATTAAAAAACTCAAAAGAAATAATAATGTCAGAACCGGCCAACGATTGTCGGATAAGTACTTAATCATTTTTTAGCTCTAGTACGGGTTGAGTTGAATCTTCAAGTTTAATACGGTCGACAACTTTTAAAAGTTGGCGGGTGCGGGTGGTGCTGACCGTATTATACTGACGGGAAAGACTGTCAATCCTATCGCCAATTTTCCCAAACTCTTTATTGTAATTATCAAATTCTTTTTCAAAGAGCTTGATATAGCTGATAATTTGCTGGACATTTTTTTGATAACGGAAATTGTCATATGCTTGACGAACCATCCGCAGAATCGCTGTGAAACTAAAGGGTCCGCAAAGAATCACTTTGTTTTTCATGGCTTCTTCCAAAATTGAGGGCATTTTGTCGTAAATAAAAGAAAAAATCATCTCGTTGGGGATAAAGAGGATGACGAAATCGACAGTTTTGTTTTCCGGATCGATATAATCACGAGTACAAACCTGCTTGATTTTATCCTTGACGTCTTTTTCGAACATCTTGAGATAACGGGCTTTGGTTTCCTCGTCTTGGGTATCGGCCATTTTGGTCAGGCTGGAATAAGGAAATTTGGCATCCACGTTTATTCTGGCACCATCAGGAAGGAAAATGGCAAAATCAGGACGGGTATCGGTGGTCAGCTGTTCTTTGTTAAATTCGTAATCGACTCCCCGGACAAAACCGCTCATTTTTAGCAGATCTTCGGCAACTTTCTCGCCAAAAGCACCCCGGAGTTGATTGTTGGATAGGACTTTGCTTAGGCTTTCGGTGGTGGCTGATAACTGTTTGGTAATTTTTTCGGAATTAGTTAGCGATTCTTTGAGACTTTCGAAGCTACCAATGCGGTCTTTTTCGGCTTGCTCAAGCTTGTTTGAGCTTGTTTTTAGTTCATCCAACACTTGTTTGACCATTTTCTCGATGTTTTCTTTTTTGTTGGCCAGGTCAACTTCGATCTCCTGTTTTTGAGAATCGAGTTTCTGGGAAGCCATG
>CAZFAI010000001.1:20127-30281 GCA_964516555.1 uncultured Gammaproteobacteria bacterium | reverse complement strand
GAATTGGTATTTTTTATAATATCAGGGAATCTTTCGTTAAATTTATTGAAAAATTCCTCGGAGATTTCCTCGCTTTTGGCTTTTGGCTGAAGACGGAGAATAAACCAAATCAGTAGGACAATAATTAGACCAAGCAGAATATAGACAGGAATCATTTCTTAATTTTACTACAAACTATACAACAACTCTTCTGACGGACTCGTTGAGGTGAACTAACAACTCATAAGGGATGGTTTGGCAGAGGCGGCTTTGTGATAAGAGGGAATTTTTGTCTTTGCTGTTTGGACTAATAATTTCTATTTCGTCATAAATTTTTGGAGTTTTCTGGCCAAAGTCTACAACAGACATGTTCATGCATATTTTTCCGATAATTGGATAATACTTATTTTTGTATTTAACAAAGCCTTTGTTGCCCAGGCGATAATCAAGGCCCTCGTAATAACCCACAGGGATAAGTGCGATATTTCTTTTTGAAGGGGCAGTATAAGCGCAGTTGTAACTAATCTTGTCACCCTGGTTGACTATGCGGGTTTTGACAATCATGGACTTGAAAGAAAGTACGGGTTTAAGGCTTTTGTAGGGGCTATTTTTGGGATCAAGCGGATTTATGCCATAGAGACCAATACCCAGGCGAACAGCGTTGTATTGAGGATTGTTCATTTTAGGAAAAGAAGCAGTGGCCGCCAAATGGATGTATTTGGGGCAAAAGCCGTTCTCTTTTATTATTTTTATGGCTTCGTTGAATTTTTCCTTCTGGAAAAGAGAATAGGAAAGATCAGTATTGTCGGCGTCGGCAAGATGAGAATAAATACCTTCAAGCACTATCTTTGGGTTGTTTTTGAGAATTGAAATAATTGTTGGGATTTGGGATATCTCAATCCCCTGCCGGTTCATACCGGTATTGATTTTGAGATGAATCCGTATGTTTTTATTTAGGGATGAAATTCTTTGCAGGGTAAAGATATCCTGAACAGATAGTGTCAGATATTGATAATTCAGATTTATAAAATTATCGGGATGGATGGAAGCAATAAGAAGTACTTTCCGTTTGCAAACTTCCCAAATCTTTAGGGCTTCGTGATAACTATCGACGATAAAATATTCGAATGTACGTTCCTTTAAAACTGATACTACCTGTTTTAAACCATGTCCATAAGCGTTGGATTTAAGAACCGGCCAGATTTGGGATTCAGGCTTAAGTTTTTGGAGACAATCATAGTTGTAAAGCAGATTACTATGAGAAATTTCTATACGGTTAAAGGTCTGATAGCCGGTTTCAAATTTTTTTATCAGATTATCGATGAGTGGTCTGACTGCCATATTTATTTTTGGCCGGTTGAGCCAAAACCACCACGGTCGGAATTGTCTAAATTGTCAACTTCCAGGAGGTCAACGGTTTCATAATTCAGAATCAACAACTGAGCGATCCTGGTTCCTTTCCCGATTGAAACCGGATTGCTGGTAATGTTGTAAGCCGCATAAATTAACTCATCATTGTCACCACAATAATCACTATCGATGATCCCGACGCTGTTGGCTTGCATGATCCCGAGCTTGTGAGTTGAGCTGCGTGAAATAACTAAGGCAAAGTGACCGGGGGGAATCTCGATGGCGACGTTTAGAGGGATATAGGCAATTTGTTGCGGTTGAACAAGAATGTCGGTGCGGGTACAGAGGTCAGCACAGGCAGCCCCATCAGATTTATAAGATGGGAGCGGGAGAGTTTTGTCGAAGCGCTTGATTTTGACTTGCATCACCTATTCTAGCAAGCTATGGAGCTTCTGGTTATCGCGACATTTGTCGCCAACCTGGCTAAACTCCAGATTAATAATTTTTTGGTAGACATCTTTTATCAGAGCCTTAACTGAGTCAAGTTCTGCTTGTGTAAATTTAAAATCCTGGCGGATGAATGTTTTTTTGTACTTGCTTTTTTGGATATAGTCGATGGTGGCGGTGGTAACGTGATATGGAAAGTCAGGGTCAGAATCAGCAAGGATTTTGTAGAAAACAATTTGATTGTAGTATGAGCCGCCCGGTTTCATGTCTTTCGATTTGGTGTCTGGATTGCCGGTTTTGTAGTCAACTAAGTTTACATCGGTTTTGCCGCTAGTTTGCGAGTTTTTAATTTCAATTTTGTCTATCTTGCCTGAGATGGGAACATTGTCAACAAAAACATTGTGAGGGGTAAAATCATAATCCATTACGCAATTACCATTAAATTCATGCTTGTAATGACGGAAGTATTCTGACAGAGATTTGGTGCCATAATCGAGGGCTTCTGCCTGGTTTTTTGGACTAAGTTTTTCTTTGAGAATGCTTTTGCTGAAAACATCAAGCAACTCTTTTTCACTTATCAGTTTTCCCTGTTCCCGGAGGACGTTGTGAAGAAAAGACAGGCTATAATGAACGGCGGTGCCAAGTGAAGCATATTTATCTTTGACAGCGGGAATGCGAAGGATGGTTTTGTAATAAAAACAAAGCGGACATTCCAAATATGAATTCAAATGAGTAGTACTGAGTTTGTAATATTTGGATAGATACTGACGCAGAAAATCAGCTAGTTTTTGATTTTTTATAGGATCGGAAATTTTCTTTGGGAAATTGGTGAAAATAGCCTGATTCTGAGCTGAAGATACCGGCTTGATGGTTTCGATTAGTTTCGGATTAATTTCGGCAATAAAAATCGAAGGTAACTGGTCACGGTTAGTATCGGTTTTGCGGCTGTAGGAGATGTATATCTGTTTTTTGGCCCGAGTTAGAGCAACATAGAATAACCGCCTTTCGTCTTCGTTCTCATCATGAGCCAGGCGGGATATTTCAGTTTTGAGGATACCTGGTGGCAGACGCAGAGGGCTTGATTGGTAATTATTACCCCATTTGCGATCAGTACACTTAATCAAAAAAACATGTTCAAACTCCAACCCTTTGGCTTTATGGACAGTCATCAGGCGGACGGTGTCGTTGCTGTCGGCAACTAATTCCTGAGCTTGGAGAGGTATTTTATTCTCAATGAATAATTGCAGGCGATCCAGAAATTGAGGCAGGGTGTAGCCATCTTTGCCGGAGAATCTTTTTATCTCACCGTAAAAAGCGTTCAGATAGTTAATTAATTCGAGATCGTTAAGTTTAACTACATGATTCAGGTAGCCAAATTTACGGATAACCCGATTAAAGAAGCGGTCTAGGTTGTAGTAATTAAGCCATCGAATGGCTTTGGCGGTGCGGATGGAAAAATTCCTCAGCCTGATTAAGGTTTTCTTTTTTAGGGTAGGTTTTATTTCGTTTAAGATATCCGGGTTAGAAATAGTTTCGGAGAGTGGTAGGTTAAGGCGATGGGAGTGCTGAAGAATACGGTAAAGGTCGAAGGAGTCAATGCCAATAAAGTCATAAGAAAGTACATGATAAAGCGACTGGTCGTCGGTGGGGTCGTTTATGAAATGAAGAAGTCTAATCAGCTGCCTGATGCAGGGATGGGAGAGAGCGTTACTGCCAGTTTCGAGGCGATATTTAATGCCATTGTTGTCCAGGGTCTCCGTGAGATCAATAACATCGCTATTGTTTCGGTATAAAACAGCTATATCGCCGGGACTGGTGCCGGACTTTATCAACTTGCCAATTTTGTCAGCAACAAAATAATTTTCATCTAGGCTGGAGTTGGCTTTGAAAAAATTAATGGGGTCGGGGTCGAATGTTAAGGCCGAAACCAGTGTTTTGTCTAGATCTTTGATGTAATTGGTAATCCGGTTTTTGTTGTTGCCAATAACCTGAGAGGAGGTGTCAAGTATTAGCTGGTGGCTCCGGTAGTTGTTCTTCAAAACAATAACCTTGACAGTCTTTTGATATTTAAGATAAAAGTCATAAATATTTTCGACGGATGCTCCCTGGAAGCGGAAAATTGACTGATCGTCATCGCCGACAACAAAGATGTTGGGATCGTCAAAGTAAGAACCGAGAAGTTCAAGAATTTGATTTTGGGAGGAATTGGTGTCCTGATACTCATCTACCAAGACATACTGGAATTTTTCCTGATAAGAAAGCAGAAGCTCCGGATCCTGACGGAAGGCATCCAGAACAAACAGTATCATGTCGTCAAAATCATAACGACCGGCTTGCTGCAGTGCTTGCTGATAGGCTACAAAAAGCTGGTGAAGTTCCTTTTGGCGGGGAATATCTTTTTGGAAATTTTCAAATATTTTTAAGAGTGAATTTTTGAAATTGATGGCCGGATTTTTAGCCAGTCCAACATCAAAGTGTCCCTGACGAAAAAGTTCATTGTTGAGATTTATTAGAGCAAAAATCGAGAGGTATTTTTTTGAAACTACTGTAATTTTTTCAACCAGGGAAAGTAGCTCACTCTCAAAAGTTTTTCCTACCCGAAGAGCTTTAAGGGATTGATATAGCTCGTCGGTTTTTGAGAGAAATTTTTCCTGGTCTGAGATTAAATCCTGAAAAAGCTTTGGAGATATATTTTCCCGCTTGAGCGATTGAATACTTTGGATAATATCTCCCTGGTAATAAAAGGTGTCCCCCCATGGTTTGAGGTGGGAACCTTCGGGAAGATCGCTTATCAATTGTCGTATTATGTCGATTTTTTCCAACTCTTCGAGAGAGTCAATATTTTGAGCAAAAACGAAATGTTGGGGGTTGGTCTTGATAACTTCATTGCAAAAAGAGTGGAAGGTGTGGATTTTGACGTTATAAGCCAGGGGACCGATAATTGTCTGCAATCTTTCTCTCATATTAACAGCAGCATTTTCGGTAAAAGTGAGGCATAAAATACTACTGGGCGGACTTTGAGTTTGACGGAGAATGTTGGCAATACGCAAAGCTATTGTTTGAGTTTTGCCGGTCCCGGCTCCGGCAACAACCATAACCGGACCTTCGATGGTGTCGACGGCTTGTTTTTGTTCCCGATTTAATTTTCGGTATTCAGTTTGAAAATTTAGTTGATCAATAATTGTTGGCACTTAATATATTTTAGCAAGGTTTGAAGCTAATTATCTGATACTCCTGGCCATTAATAAAGTGACCGGGGTAATATTAATTAGAAAAATGAGTTTGGTCGCAATTATTGTTTTCAGGAGAACAGCCGATTTGGATCCAGTCATAAAAAGTTTGAGGGTCACCGTTGATGGCAATAATTACATTATTGATCTTGCGATCGTGTTTTAGTGTCTCTTCAATTTGGCTTAATAATTGGGCTGAACCACAGCTACTAGAGGCGTTGGGTATTATTGATCGAATGTCGGTTAAATTGACATAAGCGGTGGAATTGACTACTTTGACACTTTTTAATATTTGTCCAGTCTCTGAAGAAAAGAAAGAGCTATACCCTTGGGCTTTTTCGGCATTAGTCGGCCCCCGGAAAAGCTGTTGAAGAGTAGCGTGATAAATATCCTGATCTCTAGCACTGACCGTTCTTTCGACACCATATACGACTCCGCAGTCGTTGTTGCCGCCGGCAGCAGTGCGTCTGGAATTATCAAAATAGACAATTACAGAAGAAGTATCTTCTTTAGACGGTTGACTGGCTGCCGATCCTTCGACAATACTATCAATTTGCCAAATTTCCCCAACTTTGTATAACTTTATATCCAGATTCTTTTGGGTGCCATAGAAGTTGAGACTGACAATAACCTTGGCGCTCCCATTGTCAATTAAGACGTTGCCAACAGTAATACCCGAGGGCAGATCCTGAGCCAGGACAATAGGATCGTAACCTCCTTTGTCAAAGGAAGAAAGAAGCTGGTCGATATTATTTTTAAAATTGTCTGTCAGATAATCACTGGTTTTGTAGGCACCGCTGCTTAACGGGTTACCTTCGTACTGCAGATACCAATTATAAAAACTTTCAACCGTTTCTTTTGGGTCGGCTTTACTAAACTCTGTAAGTTCTGTGTTTTGTGGTCGACTCTTAGTAAATATGCTAAGGGCGGTGGCGGCCGTGAGTACAATTAGTAACAAAAGAACAACTATCATGTATCCTGATAGTTTTTTTGATGCTTGGTTTTTGATTTCCATTTTTGTTTTAAATACTAACAACTGTAGAATACGAAATTTGTAGTTGAATCAAATTGAGTCAACTAAATGTGAACGAAGTCGAAAAGTTTTGGATTCAGTTTCAATAATTTTTTGACCAAAAGTGTTGGTGGTTTTTTGGTTTATTGAACGGACCGCATCATAAATTTTGCGCCAGTAAATTTTCATGTTTTCGATGTAATCTTGGCCGAAAATAATTTCCGCCAGTTCATCAGTTTCCCAGCGTTTTTGGGGCTTACTGAAAAGTGCAACTAGAACATAATATTGATTGGAGTCTAGTGGAATATTGATGGTTTTATTTTGATAAGAGAGGGTGCTGTCCTTCCTGCTGAAAGTTAACAAATAGTTTTGAGCTGTAGGAGTAGATTTATTCCTTGATAATATATAGGCAGCCAGAACCAATATTAATATCCCGACTGCCAAGGGAATAATTGCTCTGTTTACTAGCATTAAAGGAATATCTTCCGTTTTTAGAGCAGAAATTATCACCCCTAGTTGACGATTGTCTTTTGTTATCGGAGAAGTATGGACAAGATATTCGCCAAATCTTAGAAACTCCAATTTTTTGTATAAGGCCAAATAACTTCTATCGACATAAGACGGAATCGGCCCGGAAGTAGTCAGGACCTTGTTTTCAGTATCGACGATTTGATAGGAAATTTTGCTACTTACTGTTTTGTGATCAAAGGTGGTAAGGTCAAGATTGTTTTGATTGATATTGATTTGGGAATCAATCATACGACCCAAGTCTTTTAATTGAATTTCTATTTCATTGATCGAAGAATATTCGGGCTGATGATAGGCTAGAAGAATAGTGCCGTAGGTAAGCCTATCCCTAGTTATAGGCTTACTATACATAAACCAAGTTTCCCCAACCGGTGAGACAATGGTTTGGGGAATTTGAAAAGATGAACTAAAACGTAGATCAGAAGTATCCAGAAAATTGGGAATAATATTTCGGCGGTCAATAACAAAGCCTTCACTGGTGATAATGTATAGGGGTAAGTTGTTTGGGATTTGAGAGTCATTGAGATATTTTGTTATATCCCACTGACCATCCTGATAGGATATGTCACTTTTGATGATGGCGGTTAGATTTTCGAGGTCGTCTTTTAATTGATTTTGTGTAAACTGCCATGAAAAATACAAAATACTGACAATAATTAGTAAGAAGGTGGCAGCGAGAGTGATTATTAGTTTTTGGGAAAAAGAAAGGACCCTCTTTTGTCTTGCGATTAGCATTGTATTAATTATAGGAAATTTGTCAAAGAAAGAACATTAACACAATACATTATATTACAAGTTGTTGTTGTTTTTTTGGATGTTTCCATTATTTATTGATTATAATATAATATTGTTAAGGGGGTGAATTGTGTCGGGAGCATTAATAGAAATTGGCAGATGCGACTTACCATGCGATTGCGGACTAAAGGTTGATCCGATAGGATTGTTTCGGATCGTCGACAAGCCCTTGTCATCTCATAGTATAGAGTCAGAATATGTGGATATATACACAGGAGAAAGGCTTAGCCTTTTTGCCTTTTCAACAAAAGAAGAGTCGGAATTGGCAATAATTTATAGTATCGACAATGCCTGTCTGCCGGAAACGCGTCTGGTAAGGCTGCCTGATTATGTCAGAGGAAATGATCCGGCAGTCCTAATTTATAATGATGGTGGCAGTGAACTTCTTGTCAGGATCAGCCGGTATTAGTATATTTAGGAGAGTAGCTTCTCCACAATTTGTCTGACTACCTGAGGATTAGCATTGCCGCCGGAAGCCTGCATCACCTGACCGATAATAAAACCGATGGAATTGGGATTTTTTTGGTAATCAGCAACGGCTTTAGGATTGGTGTCAATAACTTGCTTGGTAATTTTTTCAATTTCGGCTGAATCTGAAACCTGAATTAAATTTTCATCTTTGGCAATGGTTAGGGGGTCTTTGCCGGTCAGGTAAGAATCAACAATTATCTGACGGGCGACAGTAGTTGATATCCGGTTTGTTTTGACGGATTGGTGTAGCGATTGGAAGTTGAAAGGATTAATTTTTTCCGGATCGATTACCAGGAGCTGTTGGTTAAGATAATTCCTTATCGGACCGTTGAAAATATTGGCAGTAAACTTGGCATAATCAGGATCTTTTGAATCGCTTAATGCTTTTTCGTAAGATTTGGCAAAGTTTATATCGGAAGCCAGAAGCGAAGCGTCATACTCGGTTAGGTTATAGTCTGACATATAGCGCTTGATTTTTTGATGGGGAAGCTCGGGTATGGTTGATTTGATATGGTCAATACTATGATCGGAATATTCAATCGGGGGAATGTCGGGCTCCGGGAAATAACGATAGTCCGAAGAACCTTCTTTCTCGCGCTGAAGGAATGTAACCCCCTTTACGGCATCCCAGCCACGGGTGGTTTTGTTGTCTGCGGTTTTGATTGTTCCATTTTCCTGCCAGTCAGTTATCTGGCGATCTATTTCATACTGTATGGCATATTGAACTCCGGTTAACGAGGCTACATTCTTAATTTCTACCAAAGGTGTGTAGGCAATGCCGGAATCCGATTCGATTTTGACATTAACGGTTGGCTCACACCGCATACTTCCCTTTTCAATATCGGCATCGGACACGTTTAGATAGCGCATTAACTGTTGAATTTTCAATAAATAATCTTTGGCCATTTCGGGTGAAATGATATCCGGCTCGGAAACTATTTCTACCAGCGGGACTCCGGAACGATTAAAATCAATTAAGGATATTTCCTGGCCATCTTTGTGGGAGTGAATGGATTTGGCAGTATCTTCTTCCATATGCGCTCGGTTGATTCTAACCCTATGGTCAGAAATATCGATGTACCCTTTGACGGTAAAAGGCTGCTGGTACTGGCTGATCTGATAACCTTTGGGCAAATCCGGATAGAAGTAATTCTTTCTCTCAAAAAAGGAATGTTTGTTGACCTGGCAATTCAGACTAAGGCCGATTTTGATACACCAATCGATAGCTGTTTTATTGGGTACAGGAAGAGCTCCGGGGAGACCGAGACAAACAGGACAGGTGTGTGTATTCGGTTTGACGTGGAAATGATGTGCAGAACAACCACAGAACATTTTGGTTCTGGTGTTTAATTCAAGATGTACCTCAAGACCAATAATAGGGGTAATTTTTAAATTTTTCACTGACATAAGGGAGGAACAGCTAAATGGTAATCGGTAAACTGCTGATATTGATGGCCAATTGACAAAATCTTGGCTTCCTCAAAAAAGTTACTGATTATCTGAAAACCTATGGGTAATTTGTTGTCATCAAAACCACATGGGAGAGCAAGGGAAGGAAGACCGGCCACATTTATACAAACGGTGTACACATCTGCCAAATACATTTCCAGAGGATTGTCAGCTTTCTGGCCAATTGGCCAAGCGGTAGTTGGCGAAACGGGTGTCATAATTACATCAACCTGCTTGAGAACATCTAAAAACTCTTTCCTAATCAGATTCCGAACCTTGGAAGCCTTTGTGTAATAAGCATCATAATAGCCGGCAGACAAAGCGTATGTTCCGATTATAATGCGTCTTTTTAGTTCATCCTCCATATAATCGCCGCGGCTTTCGAGGTAATAAGACAAAAGGTCAGTAACCTCCTGGCGACTTTGGCCAAAACGGATGCCATCATAACGAGCCATATTGGCGGATATCTCGCAAGGGACCAGAACGTAATAAACGGCGATGCCCAAATCCGTACTAGGTAGAGAAACGTTAATTATTTTGGCGCCTTTGCTTTCAAATAGCTTGACGGCAGCCAGAACTTTATCTTTGACTTCTTTTTGAATAGAACCTTCAAAATATTCTTTTGGTAAACCAATTTTTAAGCCCTTAAGGTTTGTACTATCAAGCAGGCTATATAAGTTTGGCACCGGCGTAAAGCTGCTGGTAGCATCAAGAGGATCCTGTCCCGCTGAATATTGAGTAGCTATGGCCAAATCTTCAACGTGTCTCCCTAGGATACCTGGGCTGTCAAATGAGGAAGCCATTGCAGTAATTCCGTGCCGAGAATTGCGGCCATAAGTCGGCTTAAGACCGGATATTCCGCACAGAGAAGCTGGTTGGCGGATGGAACCGCC
>CAZFAI010000001.1:0-20117 GCA_964516555.1 uncultured Gammaproteobacteria bacterium | reverse complement strand
GGTACCAAGAGCAATCGTGGCCATATTGGCAGCGACGGCTACCGCAGAACCACCGGAAGAACCTCCCGGAACCATTTCCGTGTTCCATGGATTCTTGGTGGTAAAAAAACCTGAATTTTCGGTACTGGCACCAAAAGCGAAGGTGTCGGTGTTGGTTTTGCCAATTATAATGGCGTCTTGGTCAATCAGCCTCTGGTAGACAGTTGAAGAGTATTGGGGAATATAACCTTTTAATACTTTGGAAGAAGATGTGGTTTGGATGCCTCGGGTCAAGAAGATATCTTTGACAGCCAAAATAGTTCCGGCCAAGCCACCCAACTTTTCTTTGTTTTTAATTTTTTTATCAATAAGTTTGGCCGAATTTTTCGCTTCTTTGTTCGTAATAGTGATGAAAGCTTTGAGTTTTGGATCACAGAGATAAATCTGGTTTAGGTAAGTATCTACCAACTCAACAGCAGAAAACTTACCTTTTAGAAGGCTTTTTTTTATCTGACTGGTAGTTATTTTTGAAAGATCCATTACTTTTTTACTGATATCGGGACAACAAAATAACCATCCTGAGTCCTCCCGGCAGAAGAAAGTGCTTCTTCTTGATTTAAGGATTTTCCCGGCTTATCCTCGCGAAGAACATTTTTAAGATCTGTAATTTGATAGGTAGGTGTTATTTTAGTCGTGTCAACTGTATTAAGTTTATCTAAATATTCCAATACTATTTCAATTTGAGGTAAAAATCTATCAACTTCATCGTCGGTAAGTTTTATCCGCGCCAATCTGGCAACATGTTCAAGCTCACTACGTTTAATTTTCTTTCCAGATGTCATGGGTATATTATAAGTTAAAAGCAAGCAAATTTTTTAATCAAACGGCTTACCTGGTTATCTTGGCTTTCAGACGAAGAAATTTCCACCGGTACTTATCCACCAGATTGTATACTCGATACACTTGTGGATTGATAACCAAGTCGTAAGTCCCTACATACTTTACTAGTTGACCGCCAAAACCCTGCTTGAAACGGTGAAATCCATAGCCCTGCTCGGATTCTTTAGCATCAGGCCCCAGGCTGCCCCACATATCAAAGCTTTTACAACCAAGCTTCTTGCCGAGTTTTATTGTTTCCCACATGAGTAAACTGGGTGCCATTACCTGCCGATGACTATCGCCGGAAGCCCCATACGGGTAAAACAATTTGCCACTCAGAACAAAAAGCATAAAGGCGGCCAGTACTTGATTTTGGTAAGTGGCGGTAATTATCCTGATAGTGTTGGTATTTTTTAGTGTCTGCCATAAATCACGGTGGTATTGTTGAGTGTGCAAATAAAAACCCTGGCGTTTAGTAGTTTCGAAAAGCAGCTTGAGATAATCCTCAAATCCCTGATTGTTGGTCCTGTCTTCGACAACAACTCCATAGCGATTAGCAACTTTAATGTTATATCGGGTTTTGGGATGCATGCTTGAGAGCAACTGATCCTCGGTTTTTGTCAGATCAACAACGTAAGAATAAGGATAGAAGGCAACTTTTGGCGACAAAACCAGGCTTGGAAAGTCCATGTTGATATTAAAGTTTTCCGGCTGGTTAAATTTATCATAAACTGCTTTCAGCTGGTCTGGTTCATGCTTTACAAATATGGCATTTTCATCCCGGGCAATTTTGGCAACATTGGTAACCATATCTTTGGTAACTGACGGTCCGCGAAGCAGGGTGCCGATTGAATAATCTGTCTTGGGAAGATTGTGAAAGTTGACTGAGTAAGCCGAAACCATTTTGTCTTTGTTAAAAACACCTAACCGATAAACACGGTGACCCTGAGAAATTTGGAAGTCGCCCCATTCCCACGTTTGAACAGGATGACAGATTAATTTGTTGTATTGGTTTTTTTCTTCGTTGTAAAGAATACGGGTGATCATATTTCTATCCTAGTATATATCAGGATCATAGATAAATTCGTCACCGTCTTGGCGTTGAGAGGACCTGTAATTACGGACAACTTCTCTGGGTTCGTCAAATTCAACCAGGTTTTCTGGGATATCAACTAAAAAACGGCTGGGTTCGTTGAGGCTACTTTTGCCAAAATATAATCTTCTGGAAGCATAGGTAATAAAAAGATAATCTTTAGCGCGGGTGATGCCGACATAGGACAGTCGGCGTTCTTCTTCAATTTCGGACTCTTCAATCATACTTTGTGAATGGGGCAAGATACCCTCTTCAAAGCCAACCAGGAAAACTACTTCAAACTCTAAACCTTTTGACGAGTGGAGGGTCATTAGTCTGACACCATCGCGATTTTCCTTCTTTTTGTTTTTTTCCTGCAGAGAATATTCCTGTTGAACAAGAGCGATGTTTTCCAAAAAATCATTCAATTTGGGAAAGTTGGTAGCTACTGATTTTAGCTCCTTGATGTTTTCAATTTTGCGCTGATCATCTTCTTCCTTGGGATTAAATTTATCAAGATAACCGGAATTTACCACCAGAGATTCCAGAATTTGAAGAGAGTCGAGTTGTTTTACGTTCAGACTGTCTAGTTGTTGGGAAAAAACAGCAAGACGGCGTTTACCAAGCGCTTTTTGTACACGTTCAAGAGAAATTTTATCAGCGGGATCATTGGCATAACGGAGCATAGCTAAAATGTCCTTTATTTCAGCTCTCTCATAGAAGCGGGTGCCACCGATCAAAACGTAGGGAATCGAGCGTTTTAAGAACGCTTCTTCCAAAACACGGGACTGGGCGTTCATCCGATAAAGAACGGCTATTGATCGGTAGGGAATATGAAGATTTTTGTTGATAAAGTCAATTTTGGAAGCTACATACTCAGCCTCGTTTATTTCGGACTCGGCCTCATACAGTTTGATTAGGTCGTTTGACTTTTTGTTGGTAAAGAGTTTTAGAATGGGATGAGAATTATTTTTGGAGATGACCGAGTTGGCAGCGTCAAGAATAATTTGAGTGGACCGGTAGTTTTGTTCCAAATTGATTACTTTGGCATCGGGGAAATCAGTTGTAAAGCTGACCAGGTTGCGGTAATCGGCACCGCGCCAGCCGTAGATAGCTTGAGATGCGTCGCCCACTGCTGTAATTTGCTTGAATTTACGGGATATCAGCTTGGTAAGGTTATATTGGATGGTGTTGGTGTCCTGATACTCATCAATCAGGATAAATTTATATTTCTCTTGATATTTTTCCAGAACACCGGGTTGGTTTATAAATAACTCGACAGTTTTGTATAAAAGATCATTGAAGTCAAGGGCGTGGTATTCATTCATTCGGGACTGATATTGTCCATAAATTTTGGCAGCGTAGGATTGCCAAAACCCATGTGACTGGGCGACCATGTCGGATGGAGACATAAGATTATTTTTGGCGCTTTCAATGTAGCCCATGACGCTATTGGGCTTAAATTCTTTACTACTTAAGTCCATATCATTGAGAATTGACTTAATTAAGCTTTCCTGATCATTACCATCATAAATTACAAAGTTTTCAGGGATGCCGATATGGTGTCCGTCAGGACGAAGAATCCGGCAGCAAAACGAATGAAAGGTGCCGGCAAAAGGTCCGGATGCACTTCCCTGCTGTTGGCGGGAAGGCTGCCCGATTAATCCGGTCATTCTTTCTTTCATCTCTCCGGCTGCTTTGTTGGTGAAAGTTAATAAAAGAACTTCCTCGGGCTTGGCGATCTTTTCTTTGATGAAAAATGCGGCGCGGTGGGTAAGGACCCGGGTTTTTCCCGAACCTGCTCCAGCCAGTAAAAGCAGGGGTGAACCATGATGGGTAACAGCCTGCTTTTGTTCATTATTTAGACCGTCAAGAATGTCATGCATGAGTACTCTAATATACGCAAAAAGCGAGGGCTTGAAAAGAAGTGGATCAAAACTCGTAGATCTTAGTTTTACCTGACTCGAAGACAACCTTGGCACCTAAGTCCAGATATATTTTTTCGTTAATATCGGGGTATTTCTCAAATTCTTTGTCCCCAACAAATAGATATTTTATTGAATACTTCATAAGCAAGGGTTTTATTTTTTCGGGATCGGAAGATTCATAAATTGTCCTAACTTCATCCGCACGGGCTCCCGGTCCGTCAAAACCTCCACGCCATAGCCACTCGTGGACCAACCAACCCTGAATAGTCGGCAATCCGGTTGCGGTTGAGACCTGATTGAAGGTGGTGTAGCTATCTCCAGCGGCTTCTACGATATTCGGCTGGCCGTCAACGTTTTCCTGAAGCCATTTTATGGCGGCAAAATTATCAGGATAAGATTTTTCCAGAAAACTTAACCCCCACAAACCCTTGTATTGGTCAAGGCTGCCGTAATAGGATTTGATTGCAAAGTATGGATAAATTAAATGTGATACAAAAACGGTAGCAAAAACTAAACCATAGAGGGCAAAAGGGATCTTCCCCAAAACTGTCTTTAGACGGAACAAAATATATCCTGAAGCAAGAGAATACAGAATGAAAGCTTGATATACCAATTTAAACATGGTGTTTGCGCGACGATGTTCGTGGATATAAATGTCTTTTATATAACCGATTTCCGGAAGAATAATCAGGATTGTTGCCAGGAAGATAAGACAAAAGACGAAAATGTCAGATTCTTTCATCTTGCTTAGACTGAATTTGTTCTTTATAAAAACGATCAGAAATGGCAGAGTCATCAACCAAAACCCACCGTAAAGAATAAATAATTGGTAGAGGGGAGATCGGGAATCTGCGACCCTCAACCCTTCCATCATAGGGGTAAAATTTAGTGAAAACGGCAAGGTGAAGAGATACCAGAATATAATTACCAAAAATCCGTTAAAAAACGTCTTAGCAATAGAGTCGGTAAAGTTGTAGTGACGTAGTTTGTTGAGAAAAACAAAAAGGCCAAAAAACAAGCCGTAGATGGCAATGTCCCAGGCGTTGGTCATATAAGCGATGGATAACAAAAAAGCAGACGGGATAATGAGCTTCCATGAGGAAAATGACTTTACTGACAATGAGATCGAAAACAAAAAAGCAAGGAAAAATAGGACAACGGGTATGCCATTCATGTGTCCATGTAAATCGGAAACAACAAAGCTATAAATAGGGAACTCGTGAATCGTTTTGTCGTCAGTTACAGGATCGAAGCCAATAAACCTGGTAGCGTCGGGATACCAATATGATTTAGCGGCTTCGCTTATGGCAGACTGGGTCAATATCAACTTCCCCTGATTTCTTTCTATGTTTATTTTTCCGATTTTGTAAACGGCATGGAGATTGCCACCAAAGGTAATCAAAAGAGAAGACAACAATCCGACAATCAACAACTTTTTGGTTGATATATTTTTGTGGAAATAATTAAATGCAAGATTGGAGACAATAGAAAATGAGCTAATAAAGGTAAGTGCCGCAACGGTAGCAATTGATAAATTGTAGGTTATGGCGCTATTAATATTTGATAATTTGGTAATCAGGGCAAATATCAGATGACCGAAATAATAATAATTTATCGGTTCATTGGCGTACCACATATCGGCAGGAGGCATAAACGAGGACCGGAGCATGGTGTTAATAAATCCCCAATCCATAAATTTTTCTAAACCTTCAATATCGGGAGCAAATCCCCTGACATATGACCAAGTGGCAAGAATGGTGACGAACAAAACCTCTTCAAAAAGGAAAATTTTCCAATGCTGCCTGAGGGTTGAGAATAGTGCCTTTAACCGATTTCTTTTGGAAAAAACTAAAACAGTTGTGAGCAGAGTTATCAGTAAAATAAATATTATTGAAAGGTTGGTAAAAGGTAATATCCGAAGAACTCCGAGGACAAAAACCGAATATGTTAGCAGGATTAGCGACAGAATTTTGGCAAAAATATAGCCTTTGTCCCAAAATTTTTTGAATATTGATAAGTTAAGAGGCAAAAATACCAGCGATACCAGTAGAATCGTCAACCACCAGAATATTATAAATTTAAGATCGGAAAACATAGTTCAAAATTAAATTTAATATATCACGAATCGGAGCAACTATCTGTTCGGGGATTGTAACCTGGCGAACAATGAGCCATGTCAACCAACCTGATGCCAAACCTCCGATAATATCGATTGGATAATGAAAACCCAAAAAAATTCTTGAAATAATCAGGGGAATATTGATTAATAAAAAAACAAGCGGTGAAAAAACTCCATATTGAACGATAAGTAGGAAAGATACAAAGGTCTTGGCGGTATGGCCTGAAGGAAAGCTACCCCGAAGAGCCCATCGCTGCTCCAGACCAAAAGGAAGAATGTTGGCTGTCTTGGATATAGGCCTTTTCCAGGGAAGAATTGACTTGAGAACATATTCAATCGAGACACTTAGTGCCATAGCTAAAAGAATCAACCAAAAAGTGCCAGGGTCGAATGTCACCAAAAGAAAAGAAATATAAGCCAAAAAAGGCCAAATAAAATAATCAAGAAGAAGATAGAGAAATCTTCCACCCGGTGAAGCCAGGAGGACCGACAGCATGTCAAAGGGGGGCTGCCAAAAGAACAATTTGTTAAATTTTTTGAAACGAAAAAACATGATTAATTATATCTAAAGGACCGCCTGATTACTGTTATAATGTTTGAAGTAATGAAGAAAAGAATAATTGCTTTTGACTTTGACGGAGTATTGGCAGATAAGCCATTTTTTGTGCCGAAAAATTTGATTGAATTATTGTTTAAAGGCCACTGCAAAAAAGAGCTGAAGTTTAGGTATCCCAAAAGAAGATTCAACCAACTGATAAGGAAGGTGTCGCACCTATACTTCTTGAGGCCGGCAATAAAAAATAATGTTGAGTTTTTGAGAGAGCTAGCAAAGTCTAGTAATTATGAAATATATTTGGTTAGTGGTAGATATCATTTTTTGATCAACGAGAGCAGGTTGTGGTTGAAAAAAAACGGCTTAAGTCAGATTTTTAAAAAGGTGATTATCAACACGGGCAATGCACAGCCACACCTATTTAAGCAAAAAACCCTACAAAAGATAAAAGCGCAAGTTTATGTTGATGATGACCCTCTGATTTCTGACTATTTACAGGAGAAAACTACGCTGAAAATCTACTGCTACTCCCCGCAACAAGCGGATTGCCAAAAAGCAACCTGGATAAAACAGCTCGAGGATATGAAAATATGAAGATCTTGATGGGAATTACCTACTATCATCCAAACATTAGCGGGGTGACAATTTACGCGAAAAGATTGGCAGAGGGTTTGGTTTTGAAAGGACATAAAGTTACGGTAATCTGCTCCAGACACTTAGATAACTTGCCAAGGGTTGAATATTTAAATGGGGTCAAGGTGGTCCGTAGTCCGGTTTTTCTCAAAATTGGCAAGGGAGTGATTATGCCGTTACTGCCAATTGATATATTAAGAGAAATCAGCGGGGTGAAGGCAGTTAATTGCCATCTACCACAGTTTGAGTCTTTTGTGTTTGCAATAATAGCTAAATTGTTTGGTAAAGGGGTATTTTTAACTCATCATACAGATCTTTCGGGATGGAAGGGGTTGCTAAATAGAATATCTGAGGGGAGTGTGAGTGCCGGGCAATTTATTGCAGGAATTCTTGCTGATAAATTACTACCCTATACTAAGGACTACGCTGACCACTCCAAATATTTACAAAAATTCAGAGGTAAACTGGAATACATCCTGCCGCCAATTACCAGCAACCCAATAAATAAGGACTTGTCAACGGTTTGGAAAAAACAGATCGGTGGGAGCTTTTTGGTGATAGGTTTTGCCGGACGAATTGCTAAACAAAAGGGTATTCCTTATTTACTGAAAGCAATTCCTCAGATTAAAAAGAAAATTCCTAATTTCAAAATTGTATTGGCCGGACCTTATAAGGAAGTGATTGGCGAAAGTTATTTTTCAGATATTAATTACTTGATAAAAAAATACAAAAAGTATCTGATTTTTTTGGGAGGAATTGAGCAGGAGAATATGTCCGGTTTTTATAACCTATGTGACGTGTTGGTACTACCCAGTGATGACCGACTGGAATCTTTCGGGTTGGTACAAGTAGAGGCTATGCTGCAAGGGTGTCCGGTTGTAGCTAGTAATTTACCGGGGGTGAGAGTACCGATAGAACTTACGGGGATGGGAAAGGTGTTTGAGGTGGGTGACACCAAAGGATTGGCGCAAGCAATTATTGAGGTGCTAAAAAATAAAAAGGATTATCTTTTGGAAAAAGAGAAAGTTGAGAATATTTTTAGTTTTCAAAATACCATAAAAAGATATGAAAATATTTTTCTGCAAGGCAACTAGATCTTGATCTTTTGAAAGATTAATACTTTTGGGTGGTCATAGACAGTAAAGGCTTCTTCGGCACTATCATCATTAAAACAAAACCAGGGTGTCGAGGTCGGCGGAAAACAAGGATAGGAAGTAAATTCAGCTACTTTGGTGAAACCCAGTGATCCATCGAAAAGTCTTTGATAATACTTTGACGCTTCAGGATAGCGACCCGGATTGTTGGGAATAGTTCCGTAAAGACGATTCGAGGATAATATTATATAGTCGGTACGTTCAAGTTGGTTGTTAATTGTTAACCACTTTTCCGGAGTGTCCTGGTCGTAAAGAGATAACATTTCTCCCGAATAGATTGATGAACTTTTATTATTAAGATTTAGGGGCAGAGGATCGTCCCAGTGTTCATTTGTCACAACCGAACCGGCAGGGACATTGTTATAAATCCAATTAGAAGCTGCCAGCCGGGTTACCGGTTTGGTGTAGATGGACATGAAAGAAGCGGGGTAGATTAGGGCGATTGCCAGAAATGGCAAGAGTAGTCTTTTGTACTTAGAAAACAACTTATCCAAAAAAACTGAGGAAATTATGGCTACGAATGGGTATATTGGTAGAAAGTAGCGCATGGTTTTGATAAATTGAGTTCCCTGATACGTAATTACAAGGAGAATCCAAAATAGTGAGGTGCCAAGTATAAGGCGTTGAAGTTTATTGTTTTCCTTTTGTTTTACAAAAATAAAAGAGTAGAAGACTGACAAAATAAAGGCTATTCCGATGGGCAGACCAAGGCCCCACAATACAATATTTTTAAGCGGGAACCATACGGAGAATGTATTTTCCCATTGGAGTGAGGGAGGAAACCAGCTGCCTGGCTGATTGAATGATTCCAACTGTTTAATATTGTCGATGAACTTGGTGTTAATCTGCCAGTTTAGCAAGCTAGCGTTGGCAAACATTGACGGCTGGAGAAATCTTAGGGTGAAGATAGCTGTGAGTAAAAAGAGAGAGGCAGAAAAGAAAAACTGATTAAAACGATGGCGGGGTTTGAGTTTGGTCAGATAGTATAAAAACAAAAGGCCAAGAATCGGTACGAAGTAAAGTGCAGATATTTTTGTTGACAGAGCCATGCCAAAAAATACTGAAGAGACCACAAGAAATATTAGTTGTTTGGGTTTTTTTATAAAGAGAACCAGACTAACGAAACTTGATAGTAGAAATGCATTTAGAAAGGTGTCGACAGTATAAAAATGAGACTGTTGTATCGGGAACACCATAATGGCATAAAGAAAAGATGCCAGAATGGCAATTTTGAAATTAAAAAGACTAAAGGTTAGCTTGAAAATGAGAAAAACTACAGTTAAATCGAAGAGTGAAGATAAGATTCTGCCGACGAAATGGACATTTCCATAATCAGTTTTGTTGACGAATTGACCAATAATCTTGGTTAGATATAAAGGGGTGGTGCCGTAAACAAAAAAGTCATAACCTTTATTGTAGGGATTCATGGTTGATAATTCAGGGTCAAGGTATTCGCTAAAACTTTCAGGAATTTCTATTGTGGTGGTAACCATGGTAAGGAATCTTTCGTCGGGATGCAGATGATGTCCGTTATCCCAATCAAGACCAAAAATCCGAAGAAGGGCTGCAAGGATAAAAACTAAGATGATTAGTATTTTATGTTTCATTGTCATAGGAGTTTAACAAGTTGCGATATTCCTCAAGTGTCAGAGTATCGGACTTTTTGAATACTCTTATTGTGGGACTGTCAAATACCGACCAGGTTTCTTCGGCATTTTCAGAGTTTAGTAGTAAGGAATTATTTTGATGGAATTTTTTAATTTCAACAAAACCCAGGCTTCCGGAAAACAGTGAATCATAATACTTTTGACTGACGGGGAATTTTTCACCGTTTTGGTTTTTAAATATCCGTCTTGAGGGAACGATAATATAATCCGATATTCGGACCTCTCTTGCTAAAGATTCAACCAACAATGGGTTGTTGTCCAAATTATAGAAATCAAAATTGTTTACATCATAAGGATGTGAATACGGAAAATTGACGACATTACCTGCTTCAGAAAGTATTTTGCTGCTGGGAGGAATATTGTTGACAAACCATTCGTCTGCTTGGAGTCGGATATCCTGACTAAAATAGAAGCTAAAATAATAAACACCGGGAAGTATTGACAGCGTGACAAGGAAAAGGACCACTAGCTTGTTTTTTATTTTTGAAAAAAGATAAGTTGTCAAGAGGGGGGATAGGAAGAATATCGGTGACATAAAGCGACTCCATTTGACATACAACTGACCGGTATAAATCAAAAAGACGAAAGAGGATACCAGAACCAGTAACCACTTCCTCCCTACCTTTTTGAGTAGAAAGAACAAACCCGCAAATGATAGGATAAAAACAAAAAGACCTTGAGCATAGGGAAATATTTTTGTGAGCTGAAATAGATATGGAGTTGAGTCTAAAAATTGATTAGTATAAAACACTTTCATGTTTCCTGAAGCAACGGCTACTTCATAATTTAGAGCAGACTTAAAGTCTTGGAAGTTAATGAGGTTGTAGGGTGAAGATAGGGCATAGAATACTCCGATGAATATCGTAAAGATTAGCAGTGAAAATACAATATTTTTAATTTTCTTTCTTGATAAATTCGATAAAAGAATAGATAAATAGACCGGAGTAGTCAAAAGAAGGGCACTGATTTTAGTACTGACGGCGATTCCGCTTATTACTGAAGCTAGAAAAAGTAGCTTGAAATTATTTTTCCCAAGATGTTTAAGAGAGATGAGTATATTTCCGGCAAATACTAAAATAAGAAGTGATTCAGTGGTGCCGAAATGAGCTAACTGTATTATTCCCGGAGTAAATACGACTAAAAAAGCGAATATAAGTGCGTATATTTTTTTGGAAAATAATATTTTCCCAATAAGGAAGAATAAGTAAACAGAAACCAGAGAATAGAAGGCCGAATAAAATCTCAGGCTGATAACTGCCTGGGCAAGACTAATGGGCTCGGTTATTGGTGTTTTGGTAAACAGCCGGGTAAACATAATTGAGAAGTAGGTTGAGTAGGTAGGAAATTGCCCGTAAGCGTAGAACTGAGGATCAAAATTATCCGAAGAAAGCTTGGTAACTGAAATGGCCATGTTGAGTTCATCCGGATGAAAAAAATGACCTTCGCCCCAATCAAGCTTGTAAAAGCGGGTAATTAAAGATAAAAAGATTAGCGCTAGTAGTACAATTTTGATGGTCGGAGAGCCTTTAAAGAACATAGATGATTGTTATCAGCATCAAACCCCAGGTCATAACCGAAATCAAAAGGGGAATATCGGTGGCAACCACTCTTTCCGGCCTCTCCCCTTCCTGCATCTCAAAAATTATCTGTCCATAACGCATAATTCCAAAAATTACAGGGAGCAGGGTGATCATAAACCATTTTCTGTCAAGCGCTGAAGGAAAATTGTCTAAAAGAAAGTTGTGAATTAGCCCCTGAAACCTAATCGGTTCTTCAAAGAATGTGAACATGGCATAAGTTAGCAGGGTACAAACGGCAAACATGGTGGTATAGAAATTTAAAAGAGATGTTTTGTAACCCTTTAGAGCTGTTCTGGTTTTAGTGCCAACGTTAGCGAGTTCGCTGCGTCTTTTACCGCTTGCTATGAAAAGAGAGAGGAAGATAACTGTTAGCATTATCCAAACAGGCAAGTGGTAGCCGGTAGCAATTTCACCAGCGAAAGCCCTGAGAATAAAAAACAAGGCGATACCGATAATATCCAAAATCGCCTTCTTTTTTAACAATAAAGAATACGAATACTGGAGAACTATAAAAAAAAGGGAGATTAATAAAAATCCGGAACTAATTAGAAGTGCTAAAAATAAGCCCAAAATTAGCAAAATGAAGGCAGTAAATATAGCCAATGATTCAGGTAAATCACCTCTGGCTATCGGACGATTTCTTTTTACGGGATGGAGACGGTCGCTTTTGGCATCCACTAAATCATTAACTAGATAGGATGATGAAGATAAAAGACAAAACACAATAAAAGCTCCGAAACTTCTAAAAAAAACCTCAGGGTCGGTTAGTTGTCCGTTGAGGATGGCGGCGGCGAATAAATTCAAGTTCTTGATCCATTGTATGGGGCGCAATGCTTCTAACAGGGGTAGTAAATTAACACTAATTGCAGTGATCATTAACTTATAATAATATCAAAAATCCGAAGAGAGTAATAATTGTTCCAACAATGGCTAATATCTGGACTGGGAAATCAACTCCGGCCTGGGGTAGCTCAACTATTGTAGGACTTGGTGCCTGAGCAATGTAGACTGGGGTATTGGTGGCCGGAATCGGAGTGTTTTGGACTATGGCTTGTGTTGGAACCGGAGTATTTACGGGTGTGTTGGTAGGTATGGGTGTTGGTGTCATGGTAGCTCCGGGAGGAGGCGTGCCGGTGGCAGTTGGGGTCAGTGAAGCCGTGGGGGTTGGAGTACGGGTCGGAGTGGGTGTTTTGGTGGCAGTAGGTGTCATGGTAGCTCCGGGAGGAGGCGTATTGGTAATGGTTGGAGTGGGAGTTTTGGTGGCGGTAGGAGTTCTGGTTGCTGTGGGAGTTGGAGTTTTGGTGGCGGTAGGAGTTCTGGTTGCTGTGGGAGTTGGAATTTTGGTGGCGGTTGGCGTGGGGATTCTGGTCATCGTGGGGACAGGTGTTTTAGTTGCAGTGGGTGGGGGCGGACTGGTGGGTGTAGGGGTTAATGCCGGACAAACGTCATTGGCATAGACAACAAACTTGACTCCACCCGGACAGCCATCTACATCAACCTGTATGACTTGGCATTGGCCGTTATAATGAGCACCGTCATATAGCTCCCATAACGCAGGAGTATAGCTAAAATCATTTCCCGAGTTGCCAGATTGATAAAGATCCATGGTTTCGTGATGAGGTTTGGAGGTATTTTCAACCCAAGTATCCTCATCACCTGAAGTACATTCGTTAACGTTCCCTTTCTTAGCCATTAACTTCTGATAATCACATCGAAAAATGCTGCGCCATCGCAAATTGACGGTGCCCTTATAAGCTACTTTATTAATGGTGTCGGTTCCGGGGTTGTGAACATCAAACCAGTGAGTTCCATTTGGCCAACCTTCTCTGGGTGAATTAATATCCGTTGAATAACTACCTCCTGACCATAACCTACATTCGTTCCAAGTATCGCTTGCAGCACGATCCCTTATATCCTGGTTTCTTTGAACTAAATATAGCGTTCCTACCAGTGAAAGTGAAAAAAACAGAATCGTTAAAATGGAGTATAAATACTTCTTAACAAACATTCTATTGTTAGTTTAGAGGATTTTTGGTTGTTTTTAAATACCCGGTTTTTTTGAAATTATTTTAGCTGCAGTTAATAGCAACAATGAAAATGTAATCGTTGCTAGGGTGGGTAGACTGGTGCCAGCGACAGGTATGCCAGATTGTGTGCCCGGTGTCTCAGATATTAAAGTGGGAACAGGAGAGGGTTTACTTGACGTTATTACTGGAATTTTGGTTGGTTGCGGGGTGGTGGGCTTGGTTGGAAGTGGTGTAGGGCTGGGTTTTTGAGTGGGTGTAGGGCTGGGCTGAAAGGCGGATTCAGAAGCGGTGAAAGCCAGTGTGTCGTCTTCAGCAGCTAAAACATAAAATTTTCGCACGATAGTTTGAATTGCTCCAGTTTGAGGGTCCGTAGCTTTGACTGTTATGGTGTGCTCTCCAGGACTAAGGTTTGAGGGAGGTGACCAATTCCAAGATCCATCGTTTCCAGAAGATACCTGACCTGTATGTTTTAGTGGGGATTCAACAGTAATATCCAGTAAAAATCCGGGAGGAGCACTCCCAAAAAAGTCCGGTTTTTGGGTTTTTATTGTTTCATTATTTTGAGGATTACTGATGTCAAGCGGAATATTTGATGATGTTTCCAAATCTGGTGTATTTAGACTTCCGGTATTTAATTGAGATTTTGAGAATGAATTTTGACCTACGATAATATCCGGAACAGGATCGTTTTGGGAGGTATTACTGGAAATTTGAGTGGGCTCATATCCTGGATACAAAACTACAATATCTTCGGACGAATCTTTTGTGGGAGTGAACCATGAGTTTTTGTCGAGGTTAAAACTAGTAGCCAATGAAATATTCCAAAAGCCACTTGTGGTAACTAGTGACGAGAGGGGTGATGCCCCGGGAATATTTAGATAAACAATTGCATCGGCGGCTGGCTTCTGACTAGGTAAATATATCTTTCCCCAGGCCAGATTCGAGGTCGGCATATTCCCTGTCGGTTTCTTGGCTGTTTTGAAGGTATAGCTATCACTACTAATTTCCCGGCTATCAGCAATAAAGGAATAGGTATAAGTAGTTGACTCCTTGAGATTATTTATTTGAAAATATTGGACTTTAGAACTTTCTTTAAAGTTAGTGAAGGTTTTATTATCAATTTTTAGGACAATAGAACATTCTGATTCGGTAAGAAATGAAATATCAGCAGAGTTATTGGTTATATTGCCAACTTGAGGGTTGATTGGCTGGCAAGTAGGACTGGCTTTAATCTTGAATATTGCATTTTTTTGGGTAATCAGCACACCGCCAAAGATGAAAACTGTCAATAACAGTAAGCCCAGGAGTGTCGGTATCCTTTTTTCTTGTCGCATTTTTATTGAGGCGTAACTGATTGAGTAGCATATTCAGTCTCAAAGCCTTCTTCCTGCAGCTGCAAACCCATATTGAGATCTTCGACGGATAGCTCTTCCCTGCTTTCAATTTCTTCCAAAACACTAAAATCAAGATTTGTGTTTAGTGGTTTGATGCTGTCTGTTGTTAACACGATCTCGGATGGTTTAACAAGGTTATTGTAGCTGTTGTGGGCAATAATCGTAAAGATAGTAATAAAAGTGAAGATAGAAATAAATACAATGTAGGAAGAAATTTTTTTGTTATTCATTGCCTGTTTTCCAATAATAAACATCTGTCGATATGTCAAAACTAACATCAGCTGGGGTCGGCATATCAATGTCGGGTGTAGGTAGGCTATTTTTTACCAAGCTGAAATTAACTTGGTTTATGTCCATTAACCTTCTAACATTAAGAATTTTTCGGATAAAACTGATTATGGAAGTGAATTCCGAATCGGTACCTGTTCTGACTGAATAAGTGTCGTAACTCCCTTCTTTATCTTTTTGACTTGCCTGCTGAAAACCATATGATATTTGTTTTGGAGCTATCTGGTTTTCCTGAAAGGCCGCTTGAAATTGACTCGAGGAATTATAGAAACGATAGCCGTCGGGAAGACTGGACTCAATTATGTAATATTTTTCCTGGGCAAGAGCATAATTTTCCTGGGCTTTGACGACACTTTTTATTCTGTCCCTCATTTGGTTGACCATAATTTTCTTACTATTGATGTCTCCGATCAGCTCAGATATAGTACTAAAAGTGGGTCTTATGGCAAAAAGACCAAATATGGTAATTAGAAAAAAGGTTGCGCTGGTTTCCAGAGATCTCATGAAGCGCTGATTTTCGCTTTGTTTTTTGACAAACTTGGTAAGTTCCTGAGATTTTTGGATGTAATTTGTATTTATATTCATTTGTTTACCTCCTTTTTGAAGGTCAAAGAAATTGAAACACGATAAAAGTTTTCTTTGGAATTTTTTTGAATAGATTTAACGTTAACCGAATCGGTTTCAGGGTTAAGTATGAGATTGGTTATAAAATTGACGATTGATTCTTCCTGATAAGCGAAGAGGCTAATATCGGCACTTATTTGGCCGTTATCGCTTTTTTTGACTGTTAGCCGCTCATACTTAATATCAAGCGGTGTGCTTGAAACGAGATTTTGTATTTTGACATCATAATCAGGAGTGGCCGAATATACTTTTTTTATCGTGGTTAGTTTGGTTTGAATATCAGTAAATTCGTTTTCAAAGTTCTGAGTACTATCTAAAATAGCTTTTTGCTGCCTGATGATCTCAGAAAGGTCTGCATTTTTTCTGTCCAGATAGAATCTTGAAAGAAACGCTCCAATTACAATTAACTCCGTTACGATGATAACTACCCTTCCAACCGTTGTTACCCAGCGTAAAATTCGGGAAGAAGTCGAGTTTAAATCAATATCTTCCGGCAAAAGAGATATCTCTTTTTTGGGTTTCATAATAACAGTATATACAACTATTTAGCGGAAATAAAACGCTTGGTTTTTAAGAGATACTTCTTGTATTCTGTTAGTTCCTCGATATTTAATATTTGAGCCGTTATCAGATATATAAGACAACCAATAGTTACTGAAGATCCAAAAAGAGCAATGACGTTGATGGTACGGCTAGTGTTTAAGAGGAAAAGATCTAAACCCTTAAAAGACATCCAAGTAGCAGCTCCCATGGTTAAGGAAGCAATAAATATTTTGAAGGCTGATTTGAATGTGGCAGCCCAAATAAATCCGTCAACTTTTTTGATAAAAATAAACATTAGACCTGAGACTTGGATGAGGTTGCTGACGGAGGAGCTGATGGCAAGGCCAAGAATTCCAAAATTGGTAAATTTTATAAATAAAAAGTTTAAGAGAGCATTAAAGAACAAAGACATGGTTGAGATGTGAAGAGGGGTCTTGGTATTGTGAAGTGCATAGAATGATCTGATCAAAATCTGGATAATTGACTGACTGACAATGACGGGTGTCAAAAATGCAAGGGTTTGAGCTGTAAGCAAGGTAGCTTCCCAGGGAAATTGACGCGAGCCATAAGCTATTCTGACGATTGGGAGACGGAGTACCAGGATCAAGGTGGTAATGGGTAGGGAGATAAAGAGGCTCTGAAGCAAGGTTTTGTTAACAGTGTTGCGGAATACGTCAAGGTCGTTTTGGGCAACATTTTTTGACAAAATCGGCAGGGAAGCCTGGCCAACAGTAGTACCAAAAATTCTGGATGGTAAATAAATTAATTGGAGCGCCAAATTTAAAAGAGAGAATGATCCTACAGGTAGAGTACTGGAAAAAAACAAGGTTATGGTATTTTCAATTTCACCTAAGCCAAGGGATAAGCTTCTGGGGACCATCAAGCGAATCACCTCCCTGACACCTTTTAATTTTAAATCGGCAATAAATGAGTAGTTAAAACCAATTTTTCGGGCAAGAGGGATTTGTATGGCTAGGTGGAAGAAAGCACCAACTACGGCTCCGTAAGCTACCCCATAAAGCCCAAAACGTGGAGCCAGGGTAAAAATGCTTAGAATTATAAATAGGTTGTAAACGATTGGTGAAAGGGCTGGAACCAAAAATATTTGGTTTACCTGCAAAATGGCAGTAATGAAGTTACTTATTAGAAAGAACACTTGAGCAACCAGAAGTATGCGGGTGAGGTTTACCATCAGGTCGAATTGTTGGGGAGTAAACCCGGTGGCGATTAGTTCTGAAAGAGGTCTAGTAAAAACCAAAAGTATGACCGCGGCCAATGCAAATACTAAAAAGAGGAGATTGATAATAGTAGATGCAATTTTGTTGGCTTTTTTGGGATCTTTGTGTAGATAGCTGGAAAATACGGGAATGAAAGATGCAGAAAGGGCTCCGGTAACCAACAACTTAAAAATTAAATCAGGTAATCTAAAGGCAGCGTTGTAAGCATCGAGGTCAGAGGTGCAACATTTAAAAAATTGAGCGTACAAAAACCGGGTGCGTAAGTAGCCTAGAATGGCTGAAATGGCAAAGGCAACCGCCAAAACTATCGAAGCAGACAGGATAGTATTCTGGCGTCGAGTAGTATAGTTCGTCAGTTGTTGCCTAATGTTCATAATTCGTTATTATGACCTATTATATAAATTCTTGTAAATAGCGAAAGGTTGAGATAGAATAAGAGCCATGCCAATTAGTTTATCTGCAAAAAAATCATTAAGAAAGTCCTTGAAAAACCGCAAGGAAAATGTATACGCGAAAGCCAAGTTAAAAAAGATCATAAAAGATTTTTTGGCTAAGCCCAGTACTGAAGGTTTAAAAAATGTATATTCCAGCCTGGACAAGGTTGAGAAGAAAAACATTTATCATGGTAACAAAGTTGCCAGATTAAAGGCGGAATATTCGAAAAAAGTTAAAGTAAAGTCTGCTGAGAAAAAACCTGTAACCAAGAAACGAACTTCTACTAAGAAAATGTCATAGCCATGAACCGTTTTTCTGGTTTCATGGCAAAATAAAGTAACACTTTATTAATTGACATTTTCAAACAATGAACAAATTTTACGTAACTACTCCAATTTATTATATAAATGATGTTCCCCATATTGGGCACACGTGTACTACCTTGGCGGCAGATTTTATCGCCAGACTGCATCGACAGTTGGGCGATGAGGTATTCTTTTTGACAGGAACGGACGAACATGGCCAAAAAGTTGAAGAATCAGCCAAGAGGGCGGGTTTAAAGCCTCAAGAGTACTGTGATGGCATTGCACCCAGATTTGTTGAAGCGTGGAAGAGCTTAGGTGTCAGTAATGACTTTTTTATCAGAACGACTGATCCCAGACATGAAGTGGTGGTGAAGAATTTTTTGCAAAAAATATATGATAAAGGAGATATCTATAAGGGTAAATATGAAGGCTGGTATTGCGTTGGATGTGAAAGCTTTTTGACTGAAGGCGATCTGGTTGATAAAAGGTGTCCCCTGCACCCCTCCCAAGAAGTGGTTTGGAAAGAAGAGGAAAATTGGTTTTTCAAATTAAGCAAATACGTACCCCAAATTATCAAACTGATTGAAGACGACAAGACAAATTATGTATTTCCGGATGGCAAAAGAAGTGAAGTATTGTCCAAACTAAAAGCGGGTGCCAGAGATATTTCAATTTCGCGGGAAAACGTGGAGTGGGGGATTCCGGTGCCCTGGGATACAAAACACACCATATATGTCTGGATTGATGCGTTGATTAATTATTACAGTGCAACGCAGTTTGTGAAAGGCAAGAATGATTTTTGGCCGGCCAATATCCATCTTTTAGCCAAGGAAATTTTGTGGTTTCATACGGTTATCTGGCAGGCGATGCTTCTGTCCGTAGACTTGGAACTGCCGAAGAAAACATTTATCCATAGCTTTTATATTATTGACGGGCAAAAGATGTCCAAATCTCTTGGCAATGTGATTTCGCCGCAACAGTTAACTGATTTATTCGGAGTGGACGGAACCCGTTATTTGATTGCCAGATCTTTTCCTACCTACAATGATTCAGATGTCGGAATTGAAAGATTCAAAGAACGGTACAATGCTGATTTGGCAAATAACTTGGGTAATTTAGTGTCAAGATTAGCAAAATTGGCAGAAGGGTTGGTGGTTGAAGATGTAGAGGTTGAGTTTGAAAAAGATTATGTAGATTTAGTTGAGAACTTGAATTTTGATGAAGCGCTGACAAGGATATTTGTAGAATACATTGACTCAACTAACGCCAAGTTAAATTTGGAAACACCCTGGAAGCTGGAGAAAGATGATCCGGTTAGAGTAAATTTGCTAAGGGATTTGATAGTAAATGTCAAAAAAGCGGCAATATTGCTAAAACCATTTATACCGGAGTCTGCTGACAACATTTTGAGTTGTTTTGGCGGACAAGTTAAACCATTAGAAAAACCGCTGTTTCCAAGAGTTGTTTAGTCTAAAAGTTTTATACTGTTGGCAATTTCTTCCAGTCGGGCAAATTCAGTTCCATCGTTTTGTGGCTGTGGCCACACTGAAATTTTGTAATTGTGTTTTTTGCCAATAACTTCAATCACAGAAATGCGACTAAGACCTTCATCAATGTACCTGAATGCAGTTAAACCATTTTTGAGGGTTATTTTCTCGACTGAAGCATTCATTGTTGGGTTTTCGGTAAGTTCGGTCTG